>NZ_BOLT01000004.1:0-129633 GCF_016861805.1 Lacticaseibacillus sp. 53-4 | reverse complement strand
CCAGCGCCTTGAGACGCAGCCAGCAACAGGGGCTTATAGCCCCAGAGAAAACCACCCGTTCGACGGGTGGTTTTTATGGCAATACCGGCTTTTGTGGGCTGTCCTTTTCCTGATGGAAAGAGTGGTTTAAGATAAACAAGTATGAGAAAAAATCTGGATGAATGGCTCACGCACACCGCCACACCGCCACGCCGGTCGCCGCTAAGGCGCTCTTGGGCGCGGTCTTGCGAGTCGGCGAGTGTGCGGGCCTAATTGTTGAAACTGAAGCGTATCTGGGGCAGACCGACCGCGCGGCGCATGCCTTTGGCGGCCGCCGCACCAAAACTAATGCGGCGCTGTATGGGCCTGCTGGGACAATCTACATTTACCAAATGCGGCAGTACTGTCTGCTCAACGTGGTGACGCAGCCGGCTGGGGTTCCGCAGGGAATTTTGATTCGCGCGGTTCAGCCGACCAGCGGCCAAACCGTGATGGCAGCGTGGCGAGGGCGCAGCGGGCCGGCCATGACCTCCGGCCCGGGCAAGCTTTGTCAGGCCTTCGCCATCACGCTGGCCGACAACAATCGCCCGGTCAATCGGGCGCGGGTGGGCCTTGAACTGGCAGTCAGGCGCCCGGTGCAGATCATCAGCGCACCGCGCATCGGGGTCCCGAATAAGGGTGAGGCAACGGCCGCTCGGTTAAGATTTTTCGTCGCTGGCAACGCGTGTGTTTCGGATATGAAAAAAAGTCAGATCGATCCTAATGGAGGATGGCAAAGATGAAAACTCAGAATATGCTGGATTATATCGGCGACAAAATGGACGCCGTTGATTTTGACGGTGACCTGGATCTGAACTGGGACAAAGAAGCCCGAGTCTTTGAAGTCGAACTGACCATGACGGTTGAAGCCGCTAAGGGCTACGAGGTCGAAGATCAGGACGGGCAAACCATCGACGATGGGGAGATCGACTACTCGGATGCGATCCTGTTTTACGATGCCACCAGCCTGAACGGGGATGACTACAAAGACAATTACCTCGCGGTGTTCGGCTTCCAAGGCAAGCAAGGCATCGCGAAGGCGACGGTGGACGCCGTGTTCGCCTACCTGCAGGAAGTGCTAGATGACGGCCAGTCGGACCTGATGGACTTTGTTGATGGCACTTCTGATGCAGACACTTTTGAACTGCACTTTGACGAGGCCAAGTACCAGACGGCTTACGCCAAGCAGCCAGAAGCTTCGCGCCATGAGTATCTGCCGTACCCGCAGTATTAGGAGGGGCCCATGGATCAGTGGTTTGAAATCGCAATTGAAACCAGCAGCGAGGCCGTCGACGCGGTGGCCAACTTTTTGATGGAACAAGGGGCCGGCGGCATTCAAATCGAAGACGCGGCTGACTTTCAAGGCGGCGCGACGCAAAGTGCTGACGGGGTCTGGCTTGACCCAGACAGCATTCCCCACCGTCAAAGTGGGGCGAAGGTGAGCGGCTATTTCAGCGGCCACCAAAATCCGGCTGAACTCGTCGCCACCTTGCAGGCCAAAGTGGCACAGCTGCCAAGTTTTGGCTTGGCGAAAGGACCCGGAACGGTGGCGGCCCATCCGCTGGCTCAGGCAGACTGGGCCAATGAGTGGAAGAAGTATTACCATCCGCTTCGCATTACCCGCTTTTTGACCATTGTGCCGGCGTGGCTGGCCTACCGCCCGCAGCAGGCCGGCGAGCTGGTGATGCGCTTGGACCCCGACATGGCCTTCGGGACCGGCAGCCATCCGACTACCGCGTTGATGCTGCGGCTGCTTGAGGCGCACGTGCGCGGCGGTGAAACCATGATCGATGTCGGCACTGGTTCCGGGATTTTAGCGCTCGGCGCGCGGCTGCTGGGGGTTCAGGAAGTGCTGGCGACTGATGTCGATGACACCGCCGTCGAAAACGCCAAGGCCAACCTGGCGCTGAATGACATTGACGGCATTGAGGTGATTGCCAATGATTTATTGACAGGCATCACCCGGCCAGTCGACCTGATTGCGGCCAATATTTTGGCCAATGTGTTGACGCCGCTGATTCCGCAGGTGCCAGCAGTGCTGAAGCCGCACGGGCGGCTCTTGCTGTCCGGCATCTATTACAATAAGGCCGATGCCATCACCGCCGCCCTTGAAGACAACGGGCTGAAGGTGCTTGAACAAGTCCGGCAAGGCGACTGGGTCGCGCTGGTGGCGGGGCATGCTGCGGAGGAGAAGGAATGAATCGCTTTTTCACCAGCCAGACACTGCAAGCAAACCGCGCAGTCGCCCTTGAAGCGAGCATCCAAAAACACGCCATTTCGGTTCTGCGCCTGCGCGAAGGCGATCAGATCGAGCTGGTCGGCCCAGACGCACAGCCGTACCTCGCGACCATCTTGAGTTCGGCGCCGTTGCACGTGCAAATTGATACCCCAATCGCGCGGCCGACCGAGCTGCCGGTGCAGGTGCGCCTGATCTGCGGCGTACCCAAGGGCGACAAGGCGGACTTGATCGTGCAAAAAGCGACGGAGCTTGGCGCTGCTACCATCAGTTTTTTCAACAGCCAGTGGGCGACGGCTAAATGGGCGCCAAACCGCGTGGCCAAAAAGCTCAGCCGGCTTCAGGCCATTGCGCAAGGGGCCGCCGAGCAGTCGCATCGGTGTGTTGTCCCCGCCGTTGATGTGGTAACATTGAACGAAATGACAAAGCTTCAGGCTGACGCCAAGCTGATCGCCTACGAGGAAAGTGCCAAGGCCGGCGAAACTGCGGGTTTAGTCAAGGCCATCGCCACCCGTCCGCACACCTTGATCGCGGTGTTTGGGCCGGAAGGTGGGCTCAGCCCCGCGGAGGTTTCGACGCTTCAAGACGCAGGCTTTTTGCCAGTTGGCCTGGGTCCGCGGATTCTGCGAACCGAAACTGCGCCATTATATCTGCTCAGCGCCGTATCCGTGCTCAGCGAATTGCAGGGAGAGAAGAATGAGTAAAGTCAAAGCCTGGTTGAGGACGCCTTCAGCCATGATAATTTTGCTAAGCGTGCTGGTCACGTTAATTCTGCCATGGGGGTTCACCTTGCTTCATGTGCACGTGGCGGTTCGGATCCTAGTGTTGTGGATCCTTGTGAATATGAGCTTGGCCCTGTGGTTCGGCCGGCTGATGAGTAAAAACCACCTGCACTGGTGGCTCAGCTTGGTGCTGCCGGTCCTGTTTGCGCTGATGGTCCTGGTGCGGTTTGCCAATTACGGCTACTGGTTTGTGCCGGTGTACTGGCTGCTGACCATGCTGGCCTGGACCCGCGACTAGTTTTTTTCTGCAAAGTCGGTATAATCAATCTTAAGAAACTCTGCAAAAGCACGTTTCAGGCGTGCTTTTTTGGTCACTGCGAGCGGCTGCTGACACGCTCCGGCTGCACGCGAGAAAGGGGACTATTATGGCAGAAGAACCAGAGTTGACCCAAGATGAGGTCATGGCGCTGTGTGCCAAGTACATGAACGACGAGCACCTCGCCTTTGTGAAAAAGGCTTATGATTTTGCCGCGTATGTGCACAAGGATCAAAAACGCAAATCAGGCGAGCCGTACATCATTCACCCGATTCAGGTCGCTGGGATCCTGGCAAACCTGAAGATGGATCCCATTACGGTGGCGTCTGGGTACTTGCATGACGTGGTTGAGGACACCAACATCACGCTGGGCGACATTCAGGAAATGTTCGGCAAGGAAACGGCGGTCATTGTCGACGGGTTGACCAAGCTCAGCAAGGTCACGTACGTTGCCCACAAGGATGAGCTGGCAGAAAATCACCGCAAGATGCTGCTCGCGATGGCCAAGGACATGCGGGTCATTCTGGTCAAGCTCGCTGATCGCCTGCACAACATGCGAACGCTCATGCACCTGCGGCCGGATAAGCAGCGCCGGATCGCCAACGAGATGCTGGAAATCTACGCGCCGCTGGCCGATCGGCTGGGCATTAGCACGATCAAATGGGAGCTCGAGGACCTGTCCCTGCGCTATCTCAACCCGCAGCAGTATTACCGCATCGCCCAGCTGATGAAGTCCAAGCGCACTGAGCGGGAGGAATACATCGAAAAGGCGATTGTTGACATTAAAAAGGCGCTGGCGGATCTCAACATTCAGTACGAGATTTACGGCCGGCCCAAGCACATTTACTCCATTTACAAGAAAATGCGGGACAAGCACAAGCAGTTCGACGAGCTGTACGACCTGCTGGCGGTGCGCGTGATCACGCAAAACATCAAGGACTGTTACGCCGTCCTTGGCGTCATTCACACGCAGTGGAAGCCGATGCCTGGGCGGTTCAAGGATTACATCGCCATGCCTAAAGCAAATGGCTACCAGAGCCTGCACACCACCGTGATCGGGCCGATGGGCAAGCCGCTGGAAGTGCAGATCCGCACGGAAGAAATGCACCATGTCGCCGAGTTCGGGGTCGCGGCCCACTGGGCATACAAGGAAGGCCAAACCTCCGAGGTTCAGTACGACAAGGCCGGCAAGCAGATCGACATGTTCCGTGAGATCCTGGAGATTCAGGACGAGACCAACGATGCGCACGACTTCATGGACAGCGTCAAAGGGGATATTTTCACCGACCGCGTCTATGTCTTCACGCCGCAAGGGGATGTCTACGAGCTGCCAAAAGGTTCCGTGCCGCTTGATTTTGCCTACATGGTGCACACGGAAGTCGGCAATCACAGTGTCGGGGCGAAAATCAACGGCAAGATTGTCCCGCTGAACTACCAGCTCAAAAACGGCGACATTGTCGAGATGCTGACCAACAGCAGCTCCAAGCCGAGCCGCGACTGGGTCAATATCGCCTTCACCTCGCGGGCACGCAACAAGATCCGCCGCTACTTCAAGCAGGCGGACAAGGGCGAGAACTCCGAAAAAGGGCGCGAGGAACTGGAGCGCACGCTCACCGAAATGGGCTTTTCGCCTAAGGACTTCATGGGCCAAAAAGGCGACATGGTCGACCTGCTCAAGCGCCTGAACTTCACCACCGAAGCCGAGCTGCTGTCGGCGATCGGCTATGGCGAGTATTCCGCCAAGGTCATCGCCAACCGCCTGACCGAACGCGTCCGCCGCGAAAAGGCGGATGCCGACAAGAAGGCCAAAGAGGACGCAATCCTGGCGAATAACCAGAAGGTCACGACGATGTCCAAGGAGAAAAAGCCGACGTCGCGCACCGAGGAAGGCGTCGTCATTGAAGGGGTCGACAATCTGCTGGTGCACCTCGCGAAATGCTGCAGCCCGGTGCCTGGCGATCCCATCGTCGGCTACGTGACCAAGGGGCGCGGCGTCACGATTCACCGCGCCGACTGCCCGAATGTCGACAACTCACCGGCAATGGCCGGCCGGCTGATCGACGTGCGCTGGCAGAACCTGAACGACCAGAGTCAGCTGTTTGACACGGAGCTGGAGATTTACGGGTACAACCGCAACGGCCTGCTCAATGAAGTCCTGCAGACGCTGAACTCGCAGACCAAGAATCTGACGAACGTCAACGGGCGTGTCGACCACGATAAAATGGCGGACATTCACGTCACCGTTGGGATCCCGAATTTGGCCGCACTTGAGCACATGATGGATGCGATCAAGAACATTCCGGACATTTACGAAGTCAAGCGGGCTCAAGGCTGAGTCCGGTGGCAGGCGAATCAACGCCTGCTTTTTTTGAGGAGGAAGCTTATGAAAGCAGTAGTGCAGCGGGTCAGCCGCGCCAGCGTCAGCATCGACGGCCAAGTGCACGGCGAGATTGGGCAAGGCTTTTTGATCCTGCTGGGCGTCGGCCCGGCTGACACCGAAGCCGATGTGGCCTATCTGGTCAATAAGATCAGCAAGCTGCGGGTCTTCAGTGATGACCAAGGCAAAATGAACCTGGCGCTGGCCGCCATCAATGGGGCAGCACTGGTGGTCTCACAGTTCACGCTTTACGCCGACACGCGCAAGGGCAATCGGCCAAGCTTCACCGGCGCGGCCGACCCCGCACTGGGCAAGCGCCTGTACGAAACTTTTTTGACCCAGTTCGCCCAAGCCGGCTGCCCGGTTGCGCACGGCGAATTCGGTGCGGATATGCAAGTGAGCCTGACCAATGACGGTCCGGTCACCATTATTTTTGATACGGAGGAACAACATGCTGGTTAATGCGATTTGGGATCTTGATGGCACCCTGTTTGACACGTACCCGGAAATGCTCGCGGCACTGGTCAAAACCTTGCACCACTACGGCCAGGCCAACGTCGATGAGGAACAGTTGCTTAAAACGGTCAAACGGGGCTCCATCACCGAGACGTTGACACAATTGGCGCCTCAGCTGGAGACGACGCCTGAGCGCGTGCTGAGTCATTTTCATACTTTGGAGCGCCAGCAGGTGATGATCGCCCAGCCCTATCCCGAAGTGCCAGGCGTGCTTCGCGCAATTCACGACGCTGGCGGGATCAACTTGCTGATGACGCATCGGGACCATTCCGCCTGGGCGCTGCTGCGGCAGGCGGGGCTCCAGGACCTGTTTTTAGACGGGGTCACATCGGATCTCGGTCTGCCGCGCAAACCCGCGCCTGATGCGGTCCTGCATCTGGTGCACGCTCACCAGCTGAACCCCGAGCGCACCGCGATGATCGGCGACCGCAAGCTGGACGTGATTGCGGGGCAAAATGCCGGGGTCCTTGGCGTTTACTTCAACGTCGATGGTCTGAACGATGCGCCAATGGCCGACGTGCAGGTGAATCACTTAACTGAGCTGCTGCCTTTGTTTAATGCCTAGGCGCGCTTTCAGACAAAAAAGTAGCGGGTGGCGAAAAATTTCGTCACCCGCTACTTTTTGTTTGAGCCGGTTGGTTACTGATGATTGCCAGCTTTGAAGTAGGCGGTCAGGCCCTTGACCACGTCGCTTGCGACCTGCTGCTGGTAGGTCGAAGAGGAGATGTGGGCGAAGTCCTTGTCGGAGTTGATATAGCCCATTTCCAGCAGCACGGCCGGCTGGGTGTTGTTGCGAATGACCTCGTAGTTGCCAAACTGCACGCCGCGGTTAGTCATACTCAGATTGGTATCGAAGGCATGGTTGAGGGCCTTGGCCAGCTGCATGTCTTTTTTCGCGTTGTAATAGTAGGTGGTGAAGCCGGAAGCCTCGTTCGCGTTGGCACTGGAGTCGAAGTGAACGGAGATGAACGCATCCGCGTGGTCCTTTTCCGCGACGACCGGGCGGGGCGCCAGATCGACAAAGGTGTCGGAAGAGCGGGTGAAGACGACGTTTGCGCCTTGCGCCCTTAATGCGGCGCCGATTGCCTGAGCGGTTTGAAGCGTGTAGGTCTTTTCGTACTTACCGCTGGTCGATTCGGCTCCGGAATCGCTGCCGCCGTGCCCTGGATCCAGCACGATGGTGGCCTCAGCCAGGTTGGTGGCCGCCTTGGCGGCCTTGGTGCCGGGAACGGTGACGGTCCAAGCAGCCAGGTAGCCTGTCTTGCCATCTGCCGTTTGCACTTTGTACCACTCACTGGACTGGTCCAGCACGGTGACGGTCGTGTTTTTCGGCAGCTGGGTCACCACTGGCGCGTTGAGGCCGGCGGCGGAGCGCAGGTTGACGGCCAGGTTGGTGGTCACCTTGATGGCGCTGACCGTTTGCGCGGCTTTTTGGCTTTGCGGCTGGGTTTGCTGCGGGGAAGCCAGCGTCACGGTTTTACCGGTCAACGAAATGGTGCTGGTGCTGACCCAGGCGGCGGTATTGTGGTACGCGATTTGCGTCCAGTTGCCTTCCTGATAAATCACATCCAGGGTGTCACCAGCCGCGGCGGTGCCGAGGACCTTGGCACTGGTTGACGCGTACTGGCGAATGTTGGCACCAGCCGTGACCGTCGCCGTGCGCGCACTGGTGGTCGTCGCTTCGTTTTGGTCAACCAGCCAAGAGGCGACCCAACCGATTTTATTGACGGCCAGGCGCACCTGATCCCATGAATTTTCCTGTTTGATGACGGTCAGCTTGGTGCCTCGCTGCACTTGACCCATCAAGCCGTATGACATGCCGGGCCCCAGGCGCACGTTGAGCACAGTCGCCCGCACCGTGATCGAGCTGCTTTCTGCCAGCACCGTGGTGGTGGCGGCCGAGACGCCGATCAACAGCGCGCAGGCAATGGCCAACGGCCAGCGCTTTAGCTGCTTGATTTTCACATTTTCATCCCCTACATAAATCGCTACTAGGGTGATTATACCAAATCTAATCGCCTAAAACGTGAAGCACGTGGTTTTTTCCTCGCTGACCGTTGACAATTTGCTGAAAACAACGTACGCTAATTGCAAATACAAGCGCCGATGAGGAAGCAGGATAGGTCAATTTCACGCAGCGACCCGGAGATGGTGAAAGCCGGGACCGACCGAAAAGACACTTCTGAGGCTGACGAGCTCCGGTTGCCACCGTTATGGCTGAGTAAAACACAAGGTGGTACCGTGTCCGCACCCTTCGTCGATGACGAGGGGTGTTTTTTGTTGGCAAGCGTTACAAGCGTTAAAGGAGGAAATTATGAGTTATCAACGACCTAAAGGCACCGCAGATATCCTGCCGGGCCAAAGCGCGCTGTGGCAGCGCGTTGAAGGCATCGCCAAACAGGTGATGGAAAATTACCGCTATCGTGAGATCCGCACGCCGTTGTTTGAAAGCTACGATGTGTTCGCCCGCTCCAGTGGTGAGACCTCGGATGTGGTTTCAAAAGAAATGTACACGTTTGAGGATAAGGGCGGCCGCCAAATGGCGCTGCGCCCGGAAGGCACCGCGGGCGTGGTTCGCGCCTACGTGGAAAATAAACTCTACGGCCCCGATCACCAAAAGCCGTACAAGGTCTACTACATGGGCCCGATGTACCGCTACGAGCGGCCGCAAAGTGGGCGCCAGCGCGAGTTCCACCAAATCGGAGTGGAAGCGTTTGGTGTTGACAGCCCGGCTTTGGACGCTGAAGTGATTGCCCTGGCCAAGGACCTGCTTGAGGCCCTGGGCGCCAAGCAGCTGAAGTTTGCCATCAACACGCTGGGCGATCCCGAGTCGCGCGCCGCTTACCACAAGGCGCTGGTGGACTTCCTGACGCCGTTCAAGGACCAGCTGTCGGAAGACTCCAAGGTGCGCCTGGAAAAGAACCCGCTGCGCATCCTCGACAGCAAGGACAAAGGCGATCAGGCCATTGTGGCAGACGCGCCAAAGATCCTCGACTACCTGACCCCAGCGGCGACTTCCCACTTTGAAGCGGTGCAAGCCGACCTCAAGGAATTGGGCATCGACTACGAGATCGATGCCGACATGGTGCGCGGCCTGGATTACTATAACCACACGATTTTTGAGGTCATGAGCAACGACGCGGTATTTGGCGGTGGGTACACCACAGTCCTTGCCGGTGGCCGCTACAACGGGCTGGTGGAAGAGCTCGGCGGCCCAGAGACCCCGGGCGTCGGGTTTGCGATGGGCGTGGAACGCGCGATGCTGCTGCTGGCTGGGCAGACCGTCGAAGAGCGTCTGCCGGTGTACATCGTCACCATCGATGAGGCTGCCCAAGGGCCGGCCCTGCGCCTGGCGCACGCGCTGCGGCAGCAAGGAATCGAGGTCGACATGGACTTCCAGGATCGGAAACCGAAGGCGCAGTTCAAGTCGGCGAATAAAGCCAACGCCCAGCTGGTGATGACCCTGGGTGAAAGCGAGCTTGAAGCCGGCACGATTCAGGTCAAAAATATGCAAAGCGGTGTGCAGAAAGAATTCAAGCAGGCTGAAGTTGAAGCAGACCTCAGCAAGCTCGCCGCACAATTGGAGGCAGATCATGAGTAAACGCACAATGTATGCCGGGGACGTCACCAAGGCGAACCTGGGCGAAACTGTCACCCTCAAGGGCTGGGTGCAAAAGCGCCGCAGCCTCGGCAATCTGATTTTCATCGACCTGCGCGACCGCGCAGGGATCGTGCAGCTCGTCTTTTCGCAGGAATTTAGCGAAGACGCACTGGCCGTAGCCAATGAGGCGCGCTCTGAGTATGTGCTTGAAGTCACCGGCAAGGTGGCCGCGCGCAAGCCGGAAGCCATCAACCAGGACATGAAAACCGGCGAGATCGAAATTGAAATTGCCAAGGCGATCGTCCTGAACAAGGCGAAGACCCCGCCGTTTGACATTGCCGATGGCGTCAATGCGACCGAGGAAACCAAGCTGAAGTATCGCTACCTTGACTTGCGCCGGCCGGAGATGCAGGAAGCCATCATCACTCGCAGCAAGGTGATGTCCGCAGTGCACCACTACTTCGACGAAAATGGGTTTCTCGACATCGAGACGCCAACCTTGACGGCCTCCACACCTGAAGGGGCGCGCGACTACTTGGTGCCATCCCGGGTTTACCCAGGCAGTTTTTACGCGCTGCCGCAGTCCCCGCAGCTGTTCAAGCAGCTGCTGATGGGGGCGGGCTTTGACCGCTACTACCAGATTGCCCGCTGCTACCGTGACGAGGATCTGCGCGGCGATCGCCAGCCTGAGTTCACTCAAATCGACATGGAAACCAGCTTCTTGAACCAGCAGGAGATCCAGGACCTCACCGAGGGCCTGATCGCCCGAGTGATGAAGGAAGTGAAGGGCGTGGACGTTAAGCGCCCGTTCCCGCGGATCCAGTGGCAGGACGCCATGGACCTTTACGGTTCCGACCGGCCGGACCTGCGCTTTGACATGAAGATCCAGGATGTTTCTGACCTGGTCAAAGATTCCGACTTCAAAGTCTTCAGCGGCGCCGTGGCCAATGGTGGCCAAGTCCGGGCAATCGTTTTGCCAGGGGGCGCAGCCAAGTACTCCCGCAAGAAGATCGACGAGCAGCAGGACTACATTAAGCGCTTTGGGGCCAAGGGGCTGGCCTGGCTCAAGGTCACCGATGACGGCATTGCCGGCCCAATCAGCAAGTTCTTCGGCGACGGCCAAGCCTTGACTCAGCCACTGGGCGCCAAAGCTGGCGACCTCGTTTTGTTTGTGGCCGATGAAGCCAGTGTCGTCGCCGCCAGCCTCGGTTATCTGCGCACGCACTTCGGCCATGACCTGGGTCTGGTCGACGAATCCCAGTACAACTTCTGCTGGGTCGTCAACTGGCCGCTGTTTGAATTCGATGAAGGGATTCAGCGCTGGGTCCCGGCGCACCATCCGTTCACCATGCCAAATGAGGAAGATGTGCCCCTGCTGGACACCGATCCGCACAGCGCCCACGCGCAGTCTTACGACATCATCATGAACGGGGACGAACTGGGCGGCGGCTCGATTCGTATCCACAGCCGCGAGATTCAGGAAAAAATGCTCAAGGCGCTGGGCTTTACGCCGGAACGCGCGCAAAAGTCATTCGGCTTCCTGCTTGACGCGTTGACCTACGGCTTCCCGCCGCATGGTGGGCTGGCCATTGGCCTCGACCGTTTTGTGATGCTGCTCTTGAACCGCGACAATATTCGCGACGTGATCGCCTTCCCGAAGAACTCGAAGGCTTCCGAGCCGATGACCAACGCGCCGACCCCGGTTGCCGATGTGCAGCTTGAGGACCTTGGCATTCAGGTGCGCGCAAACGTTGATCCCAACGCGGCACACCAAGGCGATGACGAGTTAACTGAATAGTTTGGTGGGGAAAAGGCTGTGACATAAAGCGGTTTTAGCCCACAACACAAGGGTCTCTGGGCCACGATTCGTTCTTAGAATCGCGGTGCAGAGGCCCTTGTGTGCTTGGGCGTCGCTTTATGGAACGCGACTAGGCCATGATCTCTTGCGCGCTTTTTCTGTTCGCAAAAAATTGCCGCCCTGCAACTAGATTGCTGGCAATCTATTTTCAAAACAGGTATACTGAGCGCGAGGTGATGAGCATGGAAAAAGACTTGAATGAACTGCGTAAGCAATTGACCCCAGAGCAGTTTGACGTGACGCAAAAGGCTGGCACTGAGCGGCCATTTAGCAGTGAATACGACGACTTCTACCAGCCCGGCGTCTACGTCGATGTCGTGTCCGGGGAGCCGCTGTTTTCCTCCCAGGATAAGTACGATGCCGGCTGCGGCTGGCCGTCTTTTACCAAACCAATTGCCAAGCTGACTGATAAGCGGGACAGCCGCTTTTTCATGGAGCGCGTTGAAGTGCGCAGCAAAGAGGCTGATTCGCATCTTGGGCATGTCTTCAATGACGGCCCGCAGGATAAAGGCGGGCTGCGTTACTGCATCAATGGGGCGGCGCTGCGCTTTGTGCCCCTAACCGACCTGGACGCACAGGGGTACGGGCAGTACAAGCAGTTGTTTGAGGAGGCGAAGTAACATGGCAGAGGAAACCGCAATTTTTGCCGGCGGGTGTTTCTGGTGCATGGTCCAGCCGTTTGATACCCAGCCTGGGATCAACGCCGTGATCTCCGGCTACACCGGCGGCCACGTGCCGAATCCCACTTACGAGCAGGTCGCCAGTCACACCACCGGCCACACCGAGGCCGTGGAGATCAAGTTTGATCCGGCGGTGATTTCATACGCGCAGCTAGTCGAGATTTACTGGCAGCAAACGGATCCGACTGACGCGATGGGGCAGTTCCAAGATCGCGGTGATTCGTATCGCCCGGTGATCTTGTACAACTCGCCTGAGCAAAAAGCCATCGCCGAAGCTTCGAAGGCCAAGCTGGCGGCCAGTGGCAAGTTTGCTGAGCCCATTGTGACCAGCATCGAACCGGCCAAGCCGTTTTACCCGGCTGAGGACTACCATCAAGACTTCTACAAGAAGAACCCGTTGCGCTTTGAAATGGAAGAGCGCGGCGGCCGTGAGCAGTTTAAAGCCCAGCACTGGCAGCATTAACCGCGCCGACTCCAGAGCCTTTTCTGGGGTCGGTTTTAATTTTTTCTGAAAGCGGGCCAGGCGCGAAGGGTGGCGGTTGGCTGTGGTATACTTAGCCATACTAAGCCTTCAGAAAGGGATTGTTATGCAAGAAATTGACCGCTTGATCCGCCGCCACCAAAATTGGAGCCGGCTGACCGCCGCGTTTTTCTACAGTATCTGTGTCGCTTTGGCGCTGAACATGTTCTGGGAACCAGGGGGCGTCTTCGCCAGCGGGGTCACCGGGGCTGCCCAGCTGCTGGCCACCGTCGTGCGTAAGTGGTTCAACGTGTCCTTTGGCACCCCGTTTGGCCCGATGGCGACCACTGACCTGTTTTCGACCGGGACGCTGCTGTTTCTGCTGAACGTGCCACTGTTTGTGGTCGCCTGGAAGCAGATCGGGCACCGGTTCACCTTGTTCACGTTTCTGGCGGTCATTTTCTCGACGATCATGATTCGCTTGTTGGGCGTTGTGAA
Source organism: Lacticaseibacillus sp. 53-4 (assembly GCF_016861805.1). Lineage (NCBI taxonomy): Bacteria > Bacillati > Bacillota > Bacilli > Lactobacillales > Lactobacillaceae > Lacticaseibacillus > Lacticaseibacillus sp. 53-4. The sequence continues at coordinate 116,351 of NZ_BOLT01000004.1, read as the reverse complement.
GCCGCTGACCACTGATCCCATTGTCTGCGCGATTTTCGGGGCGGTGATCAACGGCTTGGGTACCGGCTTTGCGCTGCGCAATAACATTTCTACCGGGGGGCTCGACATTGTCGGCATCGTCTGGCGCAAGAAAACCGGCGCCACCATCGGCTCGGTCAACATTGCCATCAACATTGTGATCATTTTCCTGGCCGGTTTTGTCAACGACTGGCCGCACGCGCTGTACTCGGCGCTTGCTATCTTTATCAACGGGCGCGTGATGGACGCGATGTACACCCGGCAGCAGCGGCTGCAGGTGATGATTGTGACCGACCAGCAGAAGGCCGTCGTTAACGAGATTCAAAACACCCTCCGGCGCGGGATCACCATCGTGCACGACGCGGAAGGCGCCTTTCACCACGAGGAGAAAACAATCCTTTTCACCATCATCACCCGGGCAGAGATATACGATCTCGAAGATGCCATGCGGCGCAGCGACCCGTATGCGTTCGTGTCGATCACCCAGTCGGTGAAAATCATGGGGCATTTTTACGAACCGAAAACAGATTAAACTTGGGCTGCGGCGACGCGGCCTTTTTAAGGAGGAAGAGCTATGCTGATTGGGGCAAATGTGTCAATGAAGGGTAAGGGGATGTTCGTCGGGGCCGTGGCGGAGGCGGCCAGTTACGGCGCGACCACGCTGCAGTTTTACACCGGGGCCCCGCAAAACACCCGGCGCAAGGACGTGTCGGAAATGCGCATCCCCGAGGGACTGGCCGACATGAAAGCCGCCGGCCTGTCGCACCTGGTGATTCACGCGCCGTACATCGTGAATCTGGGCAACACGGTCAAGCCGCAAAACTACGCCTTTGCGGTGCAGTTCATGAAGGAAGAAGTTGCTCGGGCCGATGCCTTGCACGCTTACGCGATGCCGTTTCACCCCGGGGCCCACGTTGGCGCCGGCGATGCTGCCGCCATCGCGCAGATCGCCAAGGGCCTAAACGAGATCATCTCACCTGATCAGCATGTGCTCATCGCGCTGGAAACCATGGCCGGCAAAGGCACGGAGGTTGGCCGCACGTTTGAGCAGCTGGCCGCCATCATCGACCAAGTCGAGCTAAAGGACAAGATTGCCGTCACGATGGATACCTGTCACATGAGCGACGCCGGCTACAACGTCAAGGAAGACTTCGATGGGGTGCTCAACGCCTTTGATCACGTGATCGGGCTGGATAAGCTGGCCGTGGTGCACGTCAACGACTCGAAAAATCCGCAAGGCGCGCACAAGGACCGGCATCAGAACATCGGGTTTGGCACACTTGGCTTTGACTGCCTGAATGCGATTGTCCATCACCCGCAGCTGACCGCCATTCCCAAAATTCTTGAAACGCCGTACGTGGGTCCGGACAAGGCGCACATGGTCCCGCCGTATGGGGTCGAGATCGGCTGGCTGAAGGACGAAGCCTTTCGCCCGGAGCAGCTGGTCGCGCTGGGCGCAGCGCCGCTAAGCAAGTAGCCTGCATGCAATCACGCAAAAACGGCCATCCGACTTCAAGCAGGTCGGGTGGCCGTTTGCGCGTCTGAAAGTTTATTGTTTGGTGGGGTCGTCAGTTTCGTCAAGGCCCATGTGCTCCAGAATCAGCATGGCGGTTTCCTCGATTGACCGGTGGGCGGTGTTGATGACCATGCAGCCAATCTTCTTGTACAAGTCGTCGGCGAAGGTCAGCTCCTCGTTGACTTGATCGCGGGCGGAGTAGGCGGTGTCAGGATTCAGCCCGTAAGCAATCATGCGCTGGCGGCGAAATTCCATCAGGACTGAGGCGTCGGTGGTCAGCCCCACGATTTTCTTGGGGTCGACCTTCCAGATTTCTTCGGGAATGTGGGCGTTCGGGACCAGCGGCAGGTTCGCGACTTTGAGGTTGCGGTTCGCTAGGAACAGCGACAGCGGTGTCTTGCTGGTGCGAGAGACGCCGAGCAGCACGATGTCCGCCTCCAAAAAGCCTTTGGGGTCTTTGCCGTCATCGTACATCACGGCAAACTCCATCGCGGAGATGCGGTCGAAGTATTTCTCGTCCAAGTTGTGGACCGCCCCGGCGACGCCACCGGGTTGATCGCCAGTTTCCGCGGCGACGGCATGCAGGATCGGCGTCATGACATCGATGAAGGGCAGCGCGATCTCCTTGGCGTAAGTGCGCCCGGCCTGGGCCAATCCTGGGGTGACCAAAGTGGCGATCACCAGCGCACGTGAGTCGGCTTTGGCCGCGTCGAGGGTTTCCAACAACTTTTTCTGCTCGTGCACGAACGGAAACCGGAGGTAGTGGGCGCTTTGGCCGGCGAACTGCGCGGCCACCGCCTGTGCCAGTTTCAACCCAGTTTCCCCAATTGAATCCGAGATAATGTAGTAGTTCGTTTCTTCGCCCATTGTTCTCCCGTCCTTCGTCAATTGATACCGCTATCATATCATAATTGGGCCTCAGGCACGCTTTGGTGTCAAAAACGCCACTTTTTTGCCAAATATCTCACATATTTCGCGATTGCCGTATTGACGCGTTTTTTGATGTTCGATATAATAGTTGAGAACTAGAGATGCAAGAATCGATGGTTACGCAAGTGTCGGAGGGAGGGATATCATATGGCAAAGACAGTCGTTAAGAAAAACGAATCTCTCGATGATGCTCTTCGGCGCTTCAAGCGCACCGTATCCAAGTCAGGTACATTAGCCGAATACCGCAAGCGGGAATTCTACGAAAAGCCAAGCGTTAAGCGGAAGTTAAAGTCCGAAGCTGCACGCAAGCGCAAGAAGTTCTAAAGATTCGCGGACGCGCGCCGACCTGGTGCGCGTTTTTTGTTGCAAATGAAGAAAGGGAGTTCATTATGGCAGTGTTGGATCAATTGAACGAACAGATGAAAACAGCAATGAAGGCCAAGGACAAGGCCACCTTGAGCACCGTCCGGATGCTGAAGGCCGCACTGCAAAACAAGCAGATCGAGGTCGGCCATGACCTGAGCGACGCCGAGGAACAAGCGGTACTTTCGACCGAGCTGAAGCAGCGCAAGGAGAGTCTGACGGAGTTCGAAAACGCCGGCCGCGAAGACCTGGTGACCCCGCTTAAGGCGGAAATCAAGATCGTTGAAGCCTATCTGCCGACGCAGATGGATGAGGCGCAGGTCGAAAAGCTCGTCGATGAGACCATCAAGGAAACTGGCGCTACCGGCAAGGCGGACTTTGGGAAGGTCATGAAGACCTTGATGCCGAAGGTCAAGGGTCAAGCTGATGGAGCCCTGGTTAACAAGCTGGTCAAGGGGAAGCTTCAGTAATCCTGATTGCCCGTTGGGAAGCCGCGTCACTTCGCTGTGACGCGGCTTTTTTATGGTAAAATGAAAGAAACTCAATGAGGAGGCGGCTTCTTGGCAGAAGAATCCGTAGAAAAGTCCCTGTCCCTAGCCAGCACCGATCAAGCAATCGCCCTTGCTGGGATCAATGATGAAAACTTAACCCTGATCGAAGAGGCGCTGGACGTGCTGATCGCCCCGTTTGGCGACACGCTGAAAATTTCCGGCAGCCCCAAGGCCACCAGTCTTGCGTACCAACTAATTCAGCAGCTGTTGACGCTGCTGAGCCGCGGCATCGCGATTGCGCCTCAGGACGTGGTCTCCGGTGTCAACATGGCGCAGCGCGGCACCCTGGAGTATTTTGCCGACATGTACTCCGAAACACTGCTGCGCGATGCCAAGGGGGCGCCGATTCGCGTCAAGAACTTTGGCCAGCGCCAGTACGTCCAATCCATCAAGCACAACGACATCACCTTTGGCATCGGCCCGGCCGGGACCGGTAAAACCTACCTAGCCGTGGTCATGGCCGTTGCCGCGATGAAGGCCGGTGAGGTCGAAAAACTGATCCTCACGCGCCCGGCAGTCGAGGCGGGGGAGAACCTCGGGTTTCTGCCTGGCGACCTGAAGGAAAAGGTGGACCCTTACCTGCGCCCGATTTATGACGCGTTGTACGCCGTTCTGGGCACTGACCACACCAACCGCTTGATGGACCGCGGCGTGATTGAGATCGCGCCGCTTGCCTACATGCGCGGGCGCACCTTGGACAATGCGTTTGCCATTTTGGATGAGGCGCAAAACACCACCCAGGCGCAGATGAAAATGTTTCTGACCCGCCTGGGCTTTTCTTCCAAAATGATCGTCAATGGTGACATCACCCAAATTGACCTGCCGAACCATCAAAGCAGTGGGCTGATCCAGGCCCAGCGGATCTTACAGGACATCGATCACATCGGGTTTGCCAGCTTTTCGGCCAGTGATGTCGTGCGCCACCCGGTCGTGGCCAAGATCATCGAGGCGTACGGGAAGGCTGACCAACCCCAATAGTCAGGAGGGCCCATGCAAAACGCAGTGAAGTGGCGCAAAAGTGCCGTGCTGGTAGTGGTGTTGCTTTCGGCAGCATTAATTTCCGCCCTGGCGTGGATCACCCTACCCAAGCCGGTGCACGTCACCCTGAACACGCCGGCAGAAGAGACCATCATTGCCACCCAAACCGTGCAGGATCAACCTGCCACGGCGCAGGCGCGCAAAGCGGCAGCCAATGCGACCGCCCCGGTTTACAGCTACGATTCAACGGTCAGCACCAAGCAGCAAGACCAGCTGGACCGGCTGCAAAAGGCGATGACGACCACCGAAAACCAGGTGGTCAGTGCGGCCCAGAAAAAATATCAGGACGCCTCTGGCAAAGACGCGAATGCCGTGTACGTTAAACCAACGCCCGGTGCCTTAACGGCTGCGTTTCGCGACACGTATGCGAAAAGCGAGTACCCGTATTTTTATCAGTTTCCCGACCGCTTTTATAAGGCGGCCTTCGCGCTGACCGCCCAGGAGCGGGACATGGTTTTCAAAACGGTTGTGCCTGCTGTTGAGCGCCAGTTGCAGGGCCGGTTGACCGACTCAAACTTGGCCAGTGCCCAGAAGGCGGCCACGGCGGAACTGTCGACCAGCGACCTGACCACTGCGCAGCGGCGGATGGGCACGACGTTGATCGAACAGACGATCATCCCCAATCAGCTGATCAATGAGGCCAAGACCAAGGCCAAGCAAGCGGAAGCCCGGCTGGCGGTTGACCCAGTCGAAATCGTGCAGGGGCAGGTGATCGTGCAGCAGGGGCAAATCGTTGACCGTACCGTCAGCCATCAACTTGATGTGCTGGGGCTGACCAAGCGGCGCGCGCCTTGGGCGTTGTTTGGTCTGCTGCTGCTAGTGGTGATTCAGGCTATCGCTTTGCTGGCGCTGTTGCGGCAGTACCCGGCAAAGCGCCAGCGCAAGCTTGCCCTGCTGTACAGCGGCCTGATCGGGCTTTCCGTACTCGTGATGCTGGGGCTGCGCTTTGTGGCCAAAACCGGTGGGGCCAACTTAGCCATGCTGCTGCCGGCAGCCTTGGTGCCGCTGCTGCTGCGCAACTTTATCGGGCGCCGCTTTGCGCTGCTGGCCGCTTTAATGCAGACGTTCCTGGCATTTTTCGTCTTTTATTCGACGACCGGCACCCTGTTCACCGCCGCCACTGCGATCAGCTACCTGACCTCTGGCGTGCTGGCGGTCATGGTGCAGCGCAAGCGCTTGAACGATGAGGCCAAACTGGTGGCGTTTTGGGTCGTGGGGGTCAACTTGCTGCTGACTTTGAGCACGCTGCTACTGCAAGGCGCACGCTTCACGGCGCTGGCCACCTGGCAGTCGCTGGGCTTCATTGTGGTCGGGCAGGTGCTCGGCTACGTGCTGGCGCTTGGCGCCACGCCGTACCTGGAAATGATTTGGCAGGATGATTCGGTGTTTAAGCTGAACCAGCTGAGCGACCCCAATGATCCGCTGCTGCGGGATTTGATGGAAAAGGCGCCTGGGACGTATCATCACAGCATGATGGTCGCAAGCCTGGCGTCCAACGCCGTGGCGGCGATTGGCGGGCGCACGATGCTGACTCGCGTGGCCTGTTATTACCACGATGTCGGTAAGTTGAAAAAGCCGCTTTATTTTACCGAGAATCAGCCGGCGGGCTTCGACTCGCCGCACAATCACCTGACGGCGCCAGAATCGGCGACCATCATTTTCGCCCATGTCACAGACGGCGTGGCGATGCTAAAAGCGCGCCACATGCCGCAGTTCATCATCGACATCTGTCAGCAGCACCATGGCACCACGCTGATGAAGTACTTTTACCATGAGGCCAAAGAAGCCGACCCGAGCACTAAAGAAAGCGACTATCGCTACGATGGCCCGAAGCCGCAAACCATTGAGGCGGCGGTGGTCAACATTGCCGACACCTGTGAGGCCGCGGTGCGGTCGATGAAACATCCGACGCAGGCGTCGATTCAGACATTCGTTCACAACATCACCAATGAGCGTCTGCTGGATGGGCAGTTTGACGAGTCGCCCATCACGGTCGAACAGCTGCGGCAGGTCGAGGCCTCGCTGGTCGGCGGCTTGACCAGCACCTTCTACACTCGCATTGAATACCCCAAAGACGATGCACCAACTAAAGGAGAAGCATAATGGATCTGGAATTTTATGATGATGACCACCGCTTGGATGATGCCCACACGAAGCTGGCTAAGGAGCTGGTTGAGTTTGCCGGCAAGGAGCTGAACAAAGCCGAAGACACCGAGATGTCGATCACAATTGTCTCCGATGAGGAGATTCACCGCATCAACAAGCAGTACCGCAACACCGACCGGGTGACTGATGTCATTTCTTTTGCCATTGAAGACGGCGACGACGAGCAGTTGGTCGGGTTCCCTGACATGCCGGAAAATATCGGCGATTTGTTCATCGACCCCGACCAGGTGGCGCGCCAGGCCAAGGATTACGGTCACTCATTTGAACGCGAGCTGGGCTACACGGTGGTCCACGGCTTTTTACACCTGAACGGTTACGATCACATCAAGCCGGAAGACGAAGCGGTCATGATCCCGCTGCAAGAAAAGATCCTAGACGCCTATGGCCTCCCGAGATAAGCAAATCGAGAAAAATCACCACTTTGGTCAGTCCCTTAAGCATGCGCTGACCGGCTTATTTGGGGTTTACCTGCGCGAAGGGAATTTTCGGCGCGAAGGTCTGATGGCGCTGGTCGTGTTTATTTTTGCCTGGGTGTTTCAGGTCGGCCGCTTTCAGTGGTTCATCTTGCTGCTGGCGGTGATGCTGGTCTTTTTGATGGAGCTGTGGAACACCATCATCGAAAATGTCGTCGATTTAGTGGTCGGCCATCAGTTCGACGAGCGGGCCAAGCGGATTAAAGACATGAGTGCCGGCGCCGTGCTGGTTGCCAGCGGCATCGCCGTGGTTTGCGGTTTGTATGTGTTCCTGCCGCCGCTGTGGCGGCTGCTGACGAGCTGGGGTTAGGAGGATGAAACATGGATGAATTGATTGAGGCGGCCAAGCAGGCACGTGAAAAAGCCTATGTGCCGTATTCCCATTTCAAGGTCGGCGCCGCCGTGAAGGTGGGCGACACGATTTTTACCGGCTGCAACATTGAAAACGCGAGCTACGGGCTGGCAATGTGCGCCGAGCGAACCGCCATTTTCAAGGCAGTATCGGCTGGTCATCTGCGGCTGGAAGCAATCGCAATCATCGGCGACACCACCGGGCCAATCTCGCCGTGTGGGGCGTGCCGGCAGGTGATGGCGGAGTTCTTCGCGCCGGACGCGCCGGTGACCTTGACCAACTTGACCGGCGAGCAGACTGACACCACCGTGGCGAATTTGCTGCCAGGGGCTTTTACCAAAGGAGATATGCAGAAATGAGTCATCATTCAGGTTTCGTTGCCATTATCGGCCGGCCAAACGTCGGTAAATCCACGTTCATGAACCGCATCCTGGGCGAGAAAATTGCGATCATGTCGCCCAAGGCGCAGACCACCCGCAACAAGATCAACGGGATCTACACCACGGATGACGTGCAAATTGTTTTTGTCGACACCCCAGGAATCCACAAGCCGAAGAACCAGCTGGACGATTACATGGATACGGCGGCGCTGTCGACCCTGAACCAGGTCGACGCCGTTTTGTTCATGGTCGCGGCCGACGAGGCAATGGGCCCTGGCGACCAATACATCATCAATCAGCTCAAGCCGGTGAAGACCCCAGTTTACCTGGTCATCAACAAAATCGACCTGGTCCACCCCGACGACTTGCTGCCGCGCATCAAGCAGTACCAGACGGCCCGCGACTTTACCGGGGTGTTCCCAATTTCCGCTACCATGGGCAACAACGTCGACGAGCTGCTCGGCGAATTAACTAAGGCACTGCCTGAGGGCCCGCAGTATTACCCGGACGATCAGCTGACGGATCACCCTGAGTATTTTGTCGTCGGCGAGCTGATCCGGGAAAAGATCCTTGAGCTGACGCGCGACGAGGTGCCGCATTCCGTTGCCGTTGAGGTCGAGCGCATGAAGGACCGCGTCAACGGCAAGCTTCAAATCGAGGCGTACATCATCGTTGAGCGCGACTCGCAAAAGGGGATTATCATCGGTAAAGGCGGCGCGATGCTGAAGCAGATTGGCATTCGCTCCCGCCGCGACATTGAGGCGCTACTGGGCGAGTCGGTCAATTTGAAGCTGTGGGTCCGGGTGCAGAAGAACTGGCGTGATAACAACCAGTACCTGCGCAGCCTTGGCTACAACATCAAGGACCTGCACTGATGGCGCGCCGCGATGTGACCTTTGCCGGCCTGGTGCTGTCGCGGCAGAACTACCGTGAGTCTGACATGCTGGTCAAACTCGCGACGGATCAGTTTGGCAAGCGGATGTTTTTGCTTCATCGGGCGCGCAAACCGGGCTTTCCGTTGGCGGCTGGCATTCTGCCGTTCACTCAAGGCACCTATGTTGGCACCATCAACGAAAAAGGGCTGTCGTACCTCAGCACCGTTAAGCAGGTCGAACAGTTTCAGCAAATCGCCGGGGATATTTCACTCAATGCCTACGCGACTTATGTGCTGGGGCTGATCGACCTGGCGTTTCCGGATGGCGAGAATTTAGGCCCCTGGTTCGACTTTGCGGCCACCAGTCTCCACCTGATCGATGCCGGCTTTGATGCGGGCATTGTGGCGAACATCGCGGAAGTGCAGTTGCTCGGCGCGTTTGGGGTGGCCCCGGACTGGCGCGCCTGCGTGCTGGATGGGCGCACAGATCTGCCGCTTGATTTCTCGGAAAAATACGGCGGTTTGCTGTGTCAGGACCACTGGGCGCTTGACGACTACCGCTTCCACGTGCAGCCCAAGGCGCTTTACCTGCTGCGGCGGTTTTCCGTGACTAACTTGCACCAGTTGCACTCGATCACCGTCAGCGCCGCCACCAAGCGTGAGCTGCGGCGAGTCCTTGATCGCATTTATCAGGACATGGTGGGCACCGTGCCCAAGGCCAAACGCTTTTTAGACCAAATGCAAAGCTGGCAGGACAAGCTGCCGCCACTTCACCCTTCAGACCCAGCGGATTAAGCCGGGTCTTTTTTGCGCGTGCGGGCAGGGGCAAATTATATTATGATTGAACAAGCGTTTACTTGATGGGAAAGTGGGTTTGGTGATTGAAGACTCTCAGCATGATTGTGCCTTGTTACAACGCGGCAGATTACATGGCGCGCTGCGTTGACTCGCTGCTGGTGGGCGGCGCTGCCGTGGAAATCATTTTGGTTGACGATGGGTCCACCGATGGCACGCCGGCATTGGTTGACGACTATGCGCGCCGCTATCCGACGCAAGTGCGGGCAGTGCACCAGGAAAACGCCGGCCACGGCGGGGCCATTAATGCCGGTCTGAAGGTGGCAACTGGGACTTACCTCAAGGTGGTGGACTCGGACGACTGGCTTGATGAGGCCGCTTTTCACCAGGTGCTGAGGACGCTTGAAAGTTTACCCGCGCCGGTGGATTTGTTCATCAGCAATTACATTTACGACAAGGTGGGCGCGCGCCACAAAAAAGTGACGCGCTACCGCCACGGCCTGCCGCAGCACCGCGTTTTTGGCTGGCCTGAGGTTCGCCTGCCAGTCGGGCAGTACCTGCTGATGCACGCGCTGATCTACCGGACTGCGCTGCTGCGCGACTTGCCGCTTCAACTGCCCACACACACGTTTTACGTCGACAATTTGTTTGCGCTGGAGCCGCTGCCGCAGACCAAGCGGTTGTATTACTTGGATGTCGACCTTTATCACTACTTTATCGGGCGGCCGGACCAGTCCGTTCACGAATCCGTCATGATCAAGCGCATTGACCAGCAGCTGGCGGTGAACCGGCGCATGATCAAGGTAATTGCCGCAGCGGGCGAGCTCGAGCCGCATCTTTACCGGTACATGGCCCGGTACACGGAAATCGTCACCGGCATCTCATCGATCCTGCTCCTGCGGCAGGGGACGCCTGAGGCCCGCCACAAAAAAGCCAATCTCTGGCGCTACATGCGCATGACGGCGCCGCGCTTTTCTCGTCAGGCGCGCACCAGCGTGGTGGGCGTTGGGGTCAATCTGCCGGGGTGGCTGGGCCGCCACACCAGCGTCGATTTTTATCGGCTGCTGCAGCAGATTTACCACTTCAACTGATGACGCAGATCAAACTGGTCGCCAGCGACCTCGACCACACGCTGCTCCGGCCAAGCGGGACGCTCGCCGAGGCGACGGTCAGTCTGCTTCAACAGTTGGCCACAATCGGCATCGACTTTGTGCCGGTCAGCGGCCGGGATCTGCCCACCCTGTTGGCGCTGCTGCCGGGGGCCGACTGGGTGATCGCACACAACGGTGCGGTGGTGGCCCGCCGCGGCCGGGTCATTCAGGCGCGGCTGCTGGCGAAGGACACAGTGAAAGCCCTGATCAAGCAAGCAGACGCGCTGGGGGCACTGCCGGTGTTGTGCCGACTGAATGGGGCCGAGCTGCTCACCGGGCACGCAAAAGCGGCCGCCCAGCTGCGGCACTTCTTCATGCGGGTCACTGAGGTCTCGGCCTTCACGCGGCTTGATGATGTGGCCAAGGTCACGTTGCTGGTTTCGCCCTCGCGCCTGGCTGCCGTGCAGGCGGCAATCACCGCACAATTCGGCGCGATCCTGCAGGTGACTGCAGGTGAGGCCGACGCACTGGGCATCACTGACGCTAGGGTCAATAAAGGGTCAGCGCTGACTGCGCTGTGCCAGCGGCTGCAGGTGCCACTGGCGCAAGTCCTGGCGTTCGGCGACGCCCAAAACGATGCGCCGATGCTGAAAGTCGCGGGCTGCGGACTGCGCATGGCCGACGGCGATCCGGCGCTTGCAGGCGTGACGACGCTGGTCGCCCCGCCTAACGTCGAAAAGGGGGTCGACCGGGTGCTGAAGCAGCTGATCGACGACCATGGCACATTTTCTCAACCCAAAGGAGTGTAAGTATGACACCAGTGAAACTGATTGCCAGTGACTTAGATCGCACGTTGCTGCTGGATGACAGCAGTCTGCCAGCCGGCATTTTTGACCGGATCAAGGCGCTGCACGCGGCTGGCATCGAGTTTGTCGCCGCCAGCGGCCGGGGCGTTTACACCCTTGAAGACCTTTTCGCCCCGGTTCGCGAGCAGATGAGTTTTCTGGCCGAAAATGGCGGCGTCCTCAAGCACGCCGGCCAGGTGGTCGGGGCGACGTACCTCACGCCGGTTCAGGTGGCAGAGATCGTGAACTTTGTTCGCACTCAAGACAACGCGATCGCGATTGGCAACGGGCTGGACGCCACGTACCTTGATGCGCGTGAGCGGCAGTACCAACCGGCCCTCAGCAGCTTTATCACGCGCTTCAAGATTGCCCCTGATTTAGCCAAGCTGGATGCACCGCTGGCGAAGCTCTCGCTGTATTTCCCACACGGCGGCGCTTACGATGCCATCAAGCCGATTTACCAGCCGCGATTCGGCCAAGAATTGGCGCTGACCGTCGGCGGGCCGACCTTTATCGACGTCATGCCGAAAACGACCAATAAGGGGCACGGGCTGACTCAGCTTGGCGCGGTGCTGGGAATTGCGCCGGAAGCCATGATGGCCTTCGGGGACACCAACAACGACATTGAAATGATGCAAACGGTCGGTTATCCGGTACTCGTCGACAACGCCACCGAGAACATGTGGCAGTATGGCAAGTATCACACGAAAACTAACCAGCAGCGCGGCGTTCTGGCCGCAATCGACCGCGTCCTGGCAGGAGAGCTGCCGGCGCTCATCGACAAATAATAAAAGAGCAGGACATAACTGGGTAGTCGCGTTCCACAAAGCAACGCCCAAGCACACAAACGCCCCTGCACCGCGATTTTGAAAAACAAATCACGGTGCAGGGGCGTTTGTGCTTTGGGCTAAACCCGCTTTGTGTCTCAGCCTCTTTTTAGGCTAAGGCCTTGAGCATGGTTGGTGCGAGCAGCTCCTGCGCGTAAGCCTCGGCTGTTTTCAGTGAGACGTGATGGCCGGCCAGGAAGATCCATTCGAGGATCAACAGAACGGTGGTGCTGTAATGCTGCGCCACCAGCTCCATCGGCGTTTCGAGGCGCTTGGGCTGATCGCTGGCGGCCATGAGGTTTGAGAACACCCCAGTGAAGTAGTTAGTGAAGTTAAAGACGAGCGGCGAATCCAGCGGATTGTGGGCGACGACTTTGACCAGCAACTCTCTGTGCGTGTCGAACACGTTGTAGATCTGCGCGAACGCCTCCAGAAAGGTCTCGCTGCTTTTGGCGGCGGACAGCGAATCCAGCTTCACTTCTTGGCGCAGCCGATACCAGCAGTAGGTGAGCAAGTCGTACTTGTCATCAAAGTAGTTGTAAAACGTTGCGCGCGGGTAGTCGGCCTCCTGGCAGAGCTCATTGACGCTGATCTTGTCAAACGGCTTTTCGCCAAGCAAATTAAACATGGTTTCTGAAAACGCATACAGGGTTCGTTTAGCACCGCGCGTGAGTTTCTGGCTGGGATCGTATTTCATTTTCATGTGCTCCTTCAGTCTGCTTTCTGGACTATTTTCACCTATTGTCTAAATCCAGACGATAGGCCATTTATTGTCCCTTGTCTGACTTTCGACTGTACTTTATCATAGCCTTGAACGTTTGACAAGTGTCTAAAAGTATACAAGTGATTGAGGGGTTCTCACATGAAGAAATTTTTCGAACATCATGGTTTAGCGGCCATCACCTGGCTGATCGTCGTTGTGTTGGCGGTCGTGTTTATGCCCGATGTCAACGCCTTAGTGCGCGACAACGGTGCGGTAAAATTGCCAAGCAATGTCGAAAGCGAAGTTGCCACGCGCATCCAGAAAAAGGCGAATGGCAAACCAGTGCGCACCTACACGGCGGTTTTCTCAAACGGCAATCAGGCACTCACTGCGGCTCAGACCAAGCGTATTGATCGCACGCTGCACGACCTGAAAAGCGAGTCCGGGCTGCGCGTCAAGTCGGTGATGCGGCCCAACGATAACGCGGAAACGCGCAAGCAGCTGATTGCTAAGGACAAGACCACCCAGCTGGCGCAGATCACCGTTAAAGACGGCCCGCTGGTCAAGACACAAGTGGCCAAGCTGCGCGCTCAGCTGAAGGTCAAAGGGTTGAAGACGTATGTGACCGGTGCCGATGCCTTAAATGACGACTTCACCAACGTCACGGAAAAAGGCATTCAAAAAACCGAGATCATCGCGATCATCTTTATCTTTATCGTCCTGATCATCGTGTTCCGCTCGCCCATTGTCCCAGTGTTATCACTGGTCAACGTTGGGGTCGCCTTTATCACCAGCTTGAGTGTGGTGATGAACCTAGCGAAATACGTGAACTTCCCAATTTCCAACTTCACTCAGGTCTTCATGGTCATCGTGCTGTTTGGGATCGGCACGGATTACAACATCCTGCTTTACGATTACTTCAAGGGTCAGCTGGCCAAAGGCAAGTCTGCGCTTGAGGCGACCCGGGCGACTCGGCGCCACGGCGGCCGCACCGTGTTGTACTCCGGGGTCTCAGTGCTGATTGGCTTTTCTGTGTTGTGGCTGGCGAAGTTCTCTTTCTACCAAAGTGCTTCAGCAGTTGCAATCGGGGTGCTGGTGCTGCTGCCAGTGCTATTGACCTTGAACATGTTCTTCATGGCCACTTTGGGGGCCAGGATGTTCTGGCCGAGCAAGATCGATGGCGCTGAAACCTCCAGCAAGCTGTGGTATGGCCTGTCTCGCGCCTCGATGAGCAAGCCCGCGCTGTGGCTGGCAGCCATCGCGGTCCTGGCGGTCCCGTTTACCCTGGCCATGATGAATGCCAAGGAGAGTTTCAATAACGCAGAAGAAGTGCCAAGCACCTACCAGTCCAAACAGGGCTACCTGGTGATTGAAGACCACTTCTCCAAGGGAATGACCGAGCCGGCGACGGTGTACATTCAAAGCAAGACGCCGCTGGACACGCCGGCCAAACTGGCTGCCGTCGACGAACTCACCCAGTACCTGCAAAAAGAACCTGGGGTCAAAACGGTGGCTTCGGTCACGGAACCTGGTGGCAGCAAGCTGGATCAAATGTACCTGCGCTCGCAGTTGAATACCATCACGAAGGGCCTCAAGACTTCCGAAAAGGGCTTAGCCACAATTAAGTCCGGGCTCAGCGGCGCAAGCACCCAAATGAAGGCCGCCAATGTGTCCGGCAGCATGGGCCAAGTCCAGCAGCTGGCCGATGGGACTGATCAGCTGCAAAGCAAGATGCAGGAGATGCAGGCTGGCCTGAGTACGTACACGGCCGGCGTCAATGCGGCGAACACCGGCGCTCAAAGCCTGAGCAAAGGGGTTTCGGCCGTGAATACCGGGACGCAAGCCTTGAATCGCAGTGCTGGCCAGCTGGCGAGCGGCGCAAGTCAACTCAGTCAAGGCGCGCAGGCGGTCAATGCCGGCGTCGCTCAAACGAATGCCGGTGCCGCTAGCTTGAGTCAGTACGCCGGTCAAGTCGCCGGCGGCACCAGCCAGCTTAACGCCAGTGTGCAAAGCCTCACGCAAGGCGCCGCCGGGATGAGTACGCAGCTGACCGCCCTTCAAAGCAGTTTGAAGGCGTATCAGGCCCAGGCCCAGCAGCTGGCCAGTGGGGCAGCTGCGCTCAGCCGCGGGACGGGGACCTTGAGTCAAGGCACGCAGAAGTTGGCCGCCAACCTGGCCGCGTTGAGCCTTGGCACCAACCAAGCCGTCAGCGGCATTGGCACATTAGCCGATGGCACCAGCCAGGCGGCGGCCGGCGCGTCGACTTTAGCCGGCGGAACCGGCAAGTTAGCGGCTAATAGCGCCACCTTGAATAGTGGCGCCGGCCAGCTGACCGCTGGCTCTCAGCAGGTCAATGCCGGCGTGCAGGAGCTGAACACCAAGCTTCAGCAGATGAGCGGCCAGCTGACCAAGCTGGAAGATGGGTTAGGGTCTGCGACCGATGGGTTATCAGCCTTGGAAAAAGGGTCAAACTCCATGGATCAGTACCTGACTGAGCTTCAAGGGTCGTACATGGGCAACCAGTTCTACCTGCCTAAGGCCTCGATCCATTCCAAGGCCTTTAAGCCGGCACTTGATGCTTACATGTGTGACAACAACAAAATCACTACCATGACCATTGTGCTGAAAGGCGATCCGAACTCCGATCAGACAGACAAGCGCTTTGGCGTCTTGCAGCGTGATTTGGCGGCCAAGGTCAAGCACAGCAGCCTGGCTGGCACCACCGTCGCGATTGGCGGCCAAACCGCTCAGAATCACGACCTGCGCAGCCTTGCGAACGGCGACTTCCTGCGCACCGCCTCGATCATGGTGATTGGGATCTTCATTGCGCTGATTTTCGTTACCGAGTCCGTGCTGCAACCGATCACGATCCTCGGGACTTTGATCACTGCTTATGTCGCCTCAATGGGCATGACGCGGCTGCTGTCCAATGTTGTGTTGGGTCGGCCGCTGCTCAGCTGGAACACGCCGTTCTTCACGTTCATCATGCTGATGGCCCTTGGCGTCGACTACAGTATCTTCCTGATGGTTCGCTTCCGCGATGGGCGTCAGGAACCTGACATTCGCATCCGGATGCTGAAGGCGGCCACGACCATCGGGGCAGTCGTCCTGTCCGCGGCGGTGATCCTGGGCGGCACATTTGCGGCCCTGATGCCTAGTGGCGTCACCACGCTGATTCAAGTCGCGCTGGGCGTCATCATCGGCCTGATTTTACTGGTCATCTTGCTGCCGATCACGATGTCGGCACTGGTCAGCTTGAACGAGTGGCACAACGAGCGTGAGCACAAGGCGCCAGATCAAGACGAAGACTAATGTTTGACAGGACCCGCAGGCTTAATGACTGTGGGTTTTGTGGTATTCTGGCAGCGGAGGTGGCGCAATGAGAAAAATGGCGGTGTATTGTGGGGCCTATTCAGGCGGCCCAGTCTATGAGCAGGCGGCCCGTGAACTGGGCGAGTGGCTGGTCGCAAACCAGTTTGAGTTAGTGTACGGCGGCGGTGGCGTCGGCCTGATGAAGACGCTGGCCGAGGCCGTGCTCTCGGCCGGCGGCACGGTGCACGGTGTGATGCCGGAGAATCTGTATGCGCGCGGCGCGGCCCTGGCCGGATTACAGAACCTTGAGGTCGTTTCGGACATGGCGGCGCGCAAGAAGCGAATGCTGGCTTTGGCGGACGCCTGCGTGGCGCTGCCTGGCGGGGCCGGCACGCTGGAGGAGATCAGCGAGGCCTTCTCCTGGGCGCGGGTGGGCGATAACGCCAGTCCCTGTGCGTTTTACAACGTGGCGCATTATTACGATTCCCTGGCGGTCTTTTACGATGAAATGGTCGAAAAAGGGTTCCTGTCCGCGGCGGATCGCAGTAAACTGCTGTTCACGGCGGACTTAAGCGTCCTTGGGCAGTTCATCGACCACTACACGCCGCCGGTTCTTCGCACCTACCCCAAACAGGGCTGAACTTGACCAGCAGGTGGGGCGTGCTATACTTAAAATAATTGAATCGGTGATGAGAAAAAGCGTCGCAGGCCATGGGCCATGCAGCGAGCAGGGGGTAGTGAAAGCCCTGCCGGCCGAGCTGCGACGGGCGTTTTCGAGCCATGTTTAAGTAAGGGCAAGTCTCTGACTTGAAGTAGGGTGGAACCGCGCGCAAGCGTCCCTATGCTGATTTTGGCATAGAGGCGCTTTTTTCATGACCAGAAAAGAGGAAGCAATGACCAAGAAAATGAGTGTCCAGAAAATGATTCAGACCCTGCAAAACTTCTGGGCTGACAAGGGCTGCATGCTGATGCAGGCCTATGACACAGAAAAAGGGGCCGGCACCATGAGTCCTTACACGTTCCTGCGCGCCATCGGCCCGGAGCCTTGGGCCGCGGCGTATGTTGAGCCGTCCCGGCGGCCGGCTGACGGCCGCTACGGGGAAAACCCGAACCGCTTGTATCAACACCACCAGTTCCAGGTCGTGATGAAGCCGTCGCCGGAGAATATTCAGGACTATTACCTGGATTCGCTGCGCGCTTTGAACATCGACCCGCTCGAACACGACATTCGCTTTGTTGAAGATAACTGGGAGAACCCGTCAATGGGCTGCGCCGGAGTTGGCTGGGAAGTTTGGCTTGACGGCATGGAAGTCAGCCAGTTTACCTACTTCCAAGTCGTCGGCGGCCTTGAAGTGTCACCGGTGACCAGCGAGATCACCTATGGGGTGGAGCGCCTGGCGTCCTACATTCAGGACGTGAATTCGGTGTTCGACCTCGAATGGGGCGACGGTGTGCTGTACGGCGACATTTTCAAGGAACCGGAATACGAGCACTCCAAGTACTCATTTGAGGAATCCGACCAGGACATGCTGCTGAAGTTCTTTGATGCGTACGAAAAGGAAGCCTGGCGCTTGATGGATCTCGGCCTGGTGCACCCGGCCTATGACTACATCTTGAAGTGCAGCCACACCTTCAACCTGTTGGATGCGCGCGGCGTGGTTTCGGTCACCGAACGGGCCGGCTATCTCAGCCGAATTCGCAAGATGGCGCACAAGGTCGCCCGGGCGTTTGTTGAAGAGCGCAAGAAGCTGGGCTTCCCGCTTTTGAAGCACCAGGTAGAGGAGGCAGACTAATGGCAACATACTTACTAGAAATCGGCTTGGAGGATATGCCCGCCCATGTGGTCACCCCAAGCGTGACCCAATTCGCGCAAAAAGCCGGCCAGTTTCTCAAGGACAACCACCTGGATTATGAAACGATCAACACCTATTCCACCCCGCGCCGCCTGACGATCGAAGTGTTGGGTCTGGCGGCCAAGCAGGCAGACACCGAAGAAGACGTCAAGGGCCCGGCCAAGAAAATCGCGCAGGACGCAGCCGGCAATTGGAGCAAGGCCGCCATCGGTTTCACGCGCGGTCAGGGGATGACCGTTGATGACATCGAGTTCCGCGAACT
Organism: Lacticaseibacillus sp. 53-4; assembly: GCF_016861805.1. Taxonomy (NCBI): domain Bacteria; kingdom Bacillati; phylum Bacillota; class Bacilli; order Lactobacillales; family Lactobacillaceae; genus Lacticaseibacillus; species Lacticaseibacillus sp. 53-4. The sequence goes on along the minus strand of NZ_BOLT01000004.1, from coordinate 98,002 downwards.
GAAAGGCGTCGAGTACGTTTACCTGCACAAGCAGACAGCTGGCAAGCCCGCGTCAGCGATTTTGCCTGGGCTGGTCGACGTGATCAAGGGTCTGACTTTCCCAACCCGCATGAAGTGGGGCAGCTACGATTTCGAGTATATCCGGCCCATTCACTGGCTGGTTTCGCTGCTTGATGACCAGGTGGTGCCGATGCAGCTGCTGGATATCAAGGCCGGCCGCCGCACCCAAGGTCACCGCTTCCTTGGCCATCCGGTCGACTTGAAGCAGGCCAGCGATTATGTTGAAGCCCTGCGCGGTGAAAAGGTGCTGGTGGATGCCGACGAGCGCAAGGCGTTGATCAAAGCCCAAATTGCCAAAATCGCCACGGATAACCAGTGGCAGATCGATCTGGATCAAGATTTGCTGGAAGAGGTCAACAACCTGGTTGAATGGCCAACCGCCTTTGCGGGCCGTTTTGACGAGAAATACCTCGACATTCCAGAAGCCGTGTTGATCACCTCGATGAAGGATAACCAGCGCTACTTTTACGCCCGCGATCAAGCAGGCAAAATGGTCAACGCCTTCATCGGGGTCCGCAACGGCAACGCCGATCACCTCGACAATGTGATCCGGGGGAACGTCAAGGTCCTAACGGCACGCCTGGAAGACGCCGCGTTCTTCTACGCGGAGGACCGCAAGAAGACGATCGCCCAGTTTGTGGATCGCCTGAAGACCGTCAGCTTCCACGACAAGATCGGGTCGATGACGGAGAAGATGGCGCGCGTGAAGACCATTGCCGGGCTGCTGGCCGATCACGTGGGCCTTGCAGACGCCGACAAGCAGAAGCTGCTGCGGGCGGCTTCAATCTATAAATTTGACCTAGTCTCGGCCATGGTCGGCGAATTTGCCGAGCTGCAAGGGGTGATGGGCGAGGTCTACGCCACCTTGGCCGGGGAGGACCCGGCCGTCGCGCAGGCGATTCGCGAACACTACGAACCGATTTCAGCGGACGGGGCACTGCCGCAGTCAACTATCGGCACCTTGCTCGCGATTGCCGATAAGCTCGACTCCGTGATGAGCTTCTTTGCTGTTGACCTGATCCCGACTGGCTCAAACGACCCTTACGCGCTGCGCCGTCAGGCATACGGCATCGTCCGGATGGTGGCCGCACAGCACTGGCAGTTCGATGTGTCCGCACTGCAGAAACAGGTCGTCGCGCAGCTGACCCAAAATGATCAGCTGGCCGGCCTCGACTGGGGGAAGAATCAGGCCGCCGTCACTGACTTTTTCCGCGACCGCGTGGGGCAGTTCCTGGGCACCGGCAAAATCCGTCACGACATCTTGGACGCCGTGCAAAACGCCCCAACAGTCGACCTCACGGGGATGATCGACGCCGCCAAGATCCTCACTGCACATCAGGACGATCCTGACTTTAAGGCGACCATGGAAGCCCTCGGCCGCGTGCTGCGGATTGCTGACAAGGATCCACAAAATGTGGCGGTCAACGTGGCGTTGTTTGAAAACAGCACCGAAAAGGCGCTCCACGACGCCGTCAGCACGGTCAAGGCTGACTTTGAGGCCCAGCCGAGTGAGGCGAATTACCAGGCGCTGCGCGGGCTAACCGCGGTCATCACCGATTACTTTACCGAAACGATGATCATGGCTGACGATAAGCAGGTCCGCACCAACCGCTTAGCCGAGCTGACCGGGCTGGCCAGCCTCATTCATCAGTTTGGCGACATCACCGCCGTCATCGTTAAATAGCTTGCTTTTCCGCGGCACACCGGCTATACTTTAGCTTGTATTAGTCTGTCGTAAATGGCAAAAACGAAGTCGCATTTCAACCTTGAAGTGCGACTTTTTACCGCTATGGGAGGGAGGATCGCGAATGGCTCGAATCCCGAAAGAAGTGATCGATCAGGTCCGCACGACCGTGAATATTGCCGATTACATCGGCCAGGTCGTGCAACTGCGCAAGCAAGGCCAAAATCTGTTCGGCTTGTGCCCGTTTCAGGCTGAGCACACCCCCTCGTTTTCGGTGTCGGAAAGCAAGCAGCTGTTTAAATGTTTCTCCTGCGGGCGCGGCGGCAATGTGTTTGATTTCGTCATGCAGTATGACCATGTCACCTTTCCTGAAGCCGTGGCCAAGGTCGCGGCGTTTGCCAACATCCCGCTTGGCGTGACGGTGACCCCAACGCGCCAGCCGGAAGACCCGGCGAAGACGCGGCAAAAGCAACTGCTGCGCGAAGTGACCGACATGATGCACCACCTGCTGGTCAACACTAAGGGTGGCGAGCCCGCGCTGGCGTATCTCACAAACCGGGGACTGAGCCAGGCTACCATCGATCACTTCGAAGTCGGGTACGTGCCCGCCGACCGGAGCTTGATGAAGAAATTTTTGGACAGTCGCGATGTCAGTTACGACGAAGAGCGCGCCTCTGGGCTGTTCGTCGAGGATGATCAAGGGCACCTGTTTGATCGCTTCAACGATCGCGTCATGTTCCCGCTGAAAGATGCGTACGGCGACGTGATCGGATTTTCCGGGCGCATCCTCACCAAAGAGGCCAGTCAGGCCAAGTACCTGAACAGCCCCGAAACCGCCTTGTTCAACAAACGTGACGTGCTGTTCAATCTCGATCAGGCCAAAAATGCGTTCAAGGAAAGCGGCGCGCTGCTGTTTGAAGGGTTCATGGATGTTATTGCGGCCTACCAGGCGGGGGTGCCAAACGGCATTGCCTCAATGGGCACGAGTTTGACGCAGGAGCAGGTCGGCATCATTAGCCGCCAGACTAAGCGACTCACGATTTGTTACGACGGTGATGCACCTGGCCAAAGCGCCGCAGACCGCGCCCTGGCACTGGTAAAAGACCACCCGCAGCTGCAAGTGGGCGTGGTGGTGCTGCCTGATGGTCAAGACCCGGATGACTTCATCCAGGCCAAGGGCGCTGAGGCGTTTGCAAAGCAGGTCCAACACACGCTGACGCCAATTGGCTTTCGCCTGAACTACCTGGTGCAAGACCGTGATTTGACCGCCGACCAGGATAAGCTGGCGTACATCGATGCGGCTCTCAAGGAAATTGCCCAGGAAAGGGAGCCGGTCGCGCAGAGCCTGTACCTCAAACAGGTGAGCGATTTGACCGGGGTCCCGGCCGAAACCTTGCGCCAGCAGCTGCCATCAATCAACCCAAAGCCGGCCACTAGCGAAGACTGGGGTACCCCGCCACCGCCGCCGGAGGACTTTGGCCAGCAGGCGGCCGCGCCGCCGGTTGCCGCGCCACATTACGACCGGTTTGAAAAGGCCGAACGCCAGCTGCTTCAGCTGAGTTTCCACCAGTCAGCTGTGGCCACGCGGCTTCATCAAACTGACTTCCAGTTTCCTGATGCCGTGTACCAGCAGTTGTTTGATGCTTGGGTCGCGTACGCCAAAAGCGACCCGTCACCCACGGTCGCCGGATTTATCGATACTTTGGATCCAGCAACCAGTCCCACGGTCGCGACCCTCGAGTTTGAGGATCACCCTGAAACGGATGATGACGGCGTCACTGCGCTGATTCAAGCGATCGCGCAGGGCGGCGTCAAACGATCGCTTCAGGCCGTGAAGCAGCAATTGGCCCAGGCGCAGCAGCTTGGCGATAACGCCACTGTTGACGCGTTGTTAGATAAGTATATTCAGCTGCAGCGTCAGCTTAAGACTGCAGCTGAAGAATGAAGTTATAGGAGGCACTTTTATGGCTGAAAAAGAAACTGCAAAGAAACAAACCATCAAGAAGACGACTGAGGCCAAACCAGCCGCCAAGCGCACGGCCAAGAAGGCGCCTGCTTCCAGCACCAAAGCTACCACCGCGGCGGCGAAAAAAACCGTCACCAAGGCAGCGACTAAGTCCACTGCCAAAAAGCCGGCGGCAAAAAAGGCATCAGCCAAGGAAACTAGTGCTAAGCCGACTGCCGCAGAGACCAAGAAATACGATGCAGCAGTCAAAAAGGTGATCAAGGACTACAAGAAAGATAAAGAAATCACCAACGAAGAGCTGGTCAAGCAAATCGTCAAGCCGTTTGCGCTGAAGAGCGAAGCCGTCGATGACCTGATGCAGCAGCTTGGAGACAACGGGATTTCCATTGTCGACGAAAACGGCGATCCGGCCGAAGCCAGCTTGAAGAAGGAAAAGCCGGTTTCCAAGAAGGCTTTATCTGACATGTCGGCACCGACTGGCGTCAAGATCAACGATCCGGTGCGCATGTACCTGAAGGAAATCGGCCGCGTGCCGCTTTTGACGGCGGACCAGGAAGTCGATTTGGCCCTAAAGATCGAGCAAGGTGATCAGGAAGCCAAGCAGCGGCTGGCCGAAGCAAACCTGCGGCTGGTCGTGTCCATCGCCAAGCGCTATGTTGGGCGGGGGATGCAGTTCCTGGATCTGATTCAGGAAGGGAATATGGGTTTGATGAAGGCCGTCGAGAAGTTTGACTACCGCAAGGGCTTCAAGTTCTCGACTTACGCGACTTGGTGGATCCGTCAGGCCATTACCCGTGCCATCGCCGATCAGGCCCGCACGATTCGCATCCCGGTCCACATGGTCGAAACCATCAACAAGCTGATTCGCATCCAGCGCCAGCTGCTCCAAGACCTCGGGCGTGAACCAACGCCGGAGGAAATCGGGGCTGAGATGGATATGCCGACCGAGAAGGTGCGCGAAATCCTGAAAATCGCGCAAGAGCCAGTTTCCCTTGAAACGCCAATTGGGGAAGAGGATGACTCCCACCTGGGCGACTTCATCGAGGATGACAACGCGACCTCGCCAGAGGATCACGCCAGCTACGAACTGCTGAAGGAGCAGCTAGAAAACGTGCTTGACACGCTGACTGACCGTGAAGAAAACGTGCTGCGTCTACGCTTCGGCCTCGACGATGGCCGCACCCGCACGCTGGAAGAAGTCGGCAAGGTCTTCGGCGTCACGCGTGAGCGGATCCGGCAGATCGAGGCCAAGGCCCTGCGCAAGCTGCGCCACCCGAGCCGCTCCAAGCAGCTCAAGGACTTTTTGGAATAGCAATCAATGCGCTGGCTGCGGCCGGCGTTTTTGTTTGCCAGCGAAAGCAGTGCTGGTTCGTGTATACTAGACTCATCCAATACCCAAAGGAGTTTGATCATGTCACCCATTCACTTATCAAAGCGCCTCGCCCATTTGGCGGCGTTGAACAACGACGGCCGCCGCATCGCCGACATCGGCACCGACCACGCCTATCTCCCCATCTATCTCGCCCAAACCGGCCAGATCGACTTTGCCGTCGCCAGCGACATTGGGGCGGGCCCGGTTGCGATTGCCAAGGCTAACATTCATGACGCCGGACTGGTTGACCGCATCGTGGTCCGGCAAGCAGACGGCTTGGCGGGCCTGACGGCGGCAGACGCCTTAGACACAATTTACATCGCCGGGATGGGCGGGCAACTGATCGAGTCAATCATTGACGCCGGGATGGAGCACCTGGATGGCACCGAGACGTTGATTCTCGGGCCCAATCGTGACGCCGAAGGACTGCGCCGCTTTTTGGCGGCGCACGAGTTTGGCATTTTGGATGAGGACCTGGTGGCAGACGCCGGCCACGTCTATCCGCTGATGAGTGTCGGCCAGACCCGGCCGCAGGTGCCTTACACCGAAGCGGACCTAATTTTGGGGCCGGTGCTGCGGCGCAAGCGCAGCGCGCTGTTTGTGCAACAGTTGGCACTGGACATTGAAAAGACGGAAGCAGTCCTGCAGGGGCTGGCCAATGCCAGCGCTGTGCCGAAAGCCAAAATTGCGGCGGAGCAGGCGCGCCTGGCGCTGTTGAAGGAGGAAAGCCATGCTGAGCGGAAATGATATCATTACCCAATTCGAACAGTTTTCCCCGCAGACCCTGGCGGTGCCGGGGGACCCGGTTGGCATTCAGATCGGCGACGGCACGCGCGCCGTTCACACGGTACTGGTGACACTGGACGTGCGCCCGGAAGTGGTCGATGAGGCCATCGCGCTGAACGCGGATATGATTTTTGTCCATCATCCGGCGGTGTTTCACGCCCCGCGGAATCTGAACTACGCCGATCCGCAAAATGCCATGTACGGTGAACTCGCCAAGCATGATATTTTAGTTTACGCGGCGCACACCAACCTAGATCGGGCCAACGGTGGGATGAACGACTGGCTGGCGGAAGCCATGCATCTGACCGATGTGAAGCCGTTTATTGAGGCCGGCGATGAGGCGAACATGGGCCGAGTCGGCGAGCTGAAGACGGCAACCACGGTCGAGGCGTTTGCCCGGGAACTGAAAAGCATCTTTAACGTTGACGGCTTGCGCGTGATTGCCGATGATCTGACGCTGCCGGTGCAAACGGTGGCAGTTGTCGGTGGCGACGGCGGCCAGTTTTATCCGGATGCCCTGAAGGCCGGCGCCGATGTGTTCGTCACCGGTGATGTCTATTACCACACCGGCCACGACATGCTGGCGCATCACTTGCCGGTGATCGACCCTGGCCATCATATCGAATCCATTATGAAAAATAAGGTACGCGAGCTGCTGATCGGCTGGGCCGAGCAGAACAACTGGCCGCTGCACGTGGTGGCGTCGACGCTGAACACTGATCCGTTTACCTTTATCTGACTATGCAAACAAGGCGCCTTCTGCAATTGCAGGAGGCGCCTTTGAGTTGCATTAAAGCTGGTCGTCGGTGTTGAAGTTCAACGGGCTGAGGTCGGCCGACTCTTGAAGCAGCCGCGCGGTGAAGGCTTGCCAAGCCTGTTTAGCAATTGCTGCATTGGCCGCGCTCGCGCTGGTGGCCAGCACTGCCAAATCAGGGGCAGTATTCGCTTGGGCATCGGTTTGGGCGATATTGGCAAGCAGCTTTGCGTGCGTGGCTGTCTGAGTTTGCTGCAGTGCCTGCTGGAAGTGCCAGTAGTGGGCGTCGATCAAGACGCTGGCAAGCTTGTACTGCCAGTACGCGGAATCCGATCTGGGCGGCAGGGCGCCGACTTGGTAGTCCAAAGGCGTGGTGGTGGTGCCGGCAAAAAACGGGACGAACTGGCTTTCTGCGGCCACGCCCATGGCCTGCCAGTGGATGCCCGCCAGCTCCTCGGGCAGATTCGGCCGCAGCTGCAGCACGTGGCTTTCCTGGGTGCGGGCTAGGCTGATTGGGCGGAAACGATGTGGCGCAGCAGCGCTGGGATCGACCGGATCGTACGGCGTCTCCTCAAAGTGCCCGCCAAGCACGCGAAAGGCATCATCCACATGCAGCAACTGGTCAGGCTTGAGGGTGAACGGCAGGTCATCTGTCGGGCCACTGACGCGGCTAGGAGTTAGGCGACGCTGGCCGTCCCACACCCGCGCCGTGTTGTAGGTGCGGTCAAACGGCGTATCGGTGCCGAAGAGGCGGCGGAAATTAAACGGCGTGCCCGGTTTCCACAAATGGTGAGCTTCGGCGAAGGCGGCAAGCCCGGGGCTGGTGAAGTAGTCGGCACTGTCAAAATCGATCACTTCAATGCTCAGCTGGTTGGCGACAACGGCATAGCTGTCATCCGGGATACGCTCGGCTACCCAGTGGTGGCCCGAGCCGATTTCCATGTACCACGCCTCGTCGTGATCGGCAAACAGCACGCCATTGGCTTCATCGGTGCCTTGCGCGGAGATAATCTCACCCAGCCGCTTGACGCCTTCTCGCGCCGAGTGGCAATAGGGCAGGACCACTGTCACCATGGCTTCTTCCAAGATGCCGTCGGGCACGAACGGATCGCCGGCCAGCACCCGGGCGTTCGCGTAGGCACTTTCGGTGGCGCTCATCGCGACGCCGACTTGGTTGATGCCGGCTTCTTCAAACAGGCCGTACTGATCGGTCCATTCCGGGGTGGCGGTGTACTTCAACGCATGCGCGGGCAAGGAAAGCGTGAACCCGTTGGCTTTGGAGGTAAACGGCACCGGATCTGCGCCGTTTGTTTCCGGATGAACGACGAGGTGCTTGGGCCAGGCGGCTTTTGAGTCCTCATTGCGGCCAATCATGACGCTGCCGTCAGCGGTCGCTTTTTTGCCAATCAAAATACTGGTGCAAGATGAACGTGTCATAGTTTGTTTCCTTTCTTTGTTCACAAATCAAGAACACATGGGTACGAGTTGCGGGTTTGTGCTTATTATACCCGAAAACGCGCAGTAGGGGCTGTATTTTCGTCAGTTCTCCGTGTATTCTAGGAGGGATGAAACGCCTCGGGCAGGCCATTTCTTGCACGGGTGTTGATAAATTGTGAACAGGTAGGCAGAAGCATGGCAAAACTCACGAAGTTTGTTCAGCACGACACCTTGACGAAAATCGGCGTGGCCCTGGTCAGCGGCCTGTTAACGGCAATCGCCTTGAACTTTTTTCTCACCCCGGCACAGGTGTTTCAGGCCGGCGCGACCGGACTGGCCCAGCTGATTTCGATTTTTCTTCATCGCCTGGGTGTGTCAAGCGGTGATTTGACGGGCTGGTTCAATCTTCTGATCAACATGCCGATTGCTTATCTTGGCTGGCGCAAGTTGGGACGCAGTTTCACCTTGTTCAGTATTCTCAATATTTTGATTATTTCTGGCTTCACCATTGTGCTGCCGGTGCAGGCGCTCACCAACGACCCGCTGATGAATTCGATTTTCGGCGGCGTTTTGACCGGCGCGGCGGTCGGCATTGCGTTGCGCTACGGGTTTTCGACCGGCGGGTTCGATATCCTGTCGATGTACCTGTCGAAAACCACCAGAAAGTCGGTTGGCTGGCTGATGTTCGGCATCAACTTGATTATTGTTCTGATCGCCGGGTTTGGTCTGCAGTGGGAAAGCGCGCTGTACACGATCATCTCGATTTACTGCATGACGCGTGTGGTCGACATGATTCACACGTCGAACCAGAAAATCACGGCGATGATCGTTACCGAGCATCCGGATGCGGTGGTGGCGGCGGTATCAGCCCGGCTGATCCGCGGCATCACCGTGATTCCCAGCCGCGGCGGCTTTTTGCACCGGCCGAACACGACCCTGATGATCGTGATCACGCGCTACGAACTGTACGACCTCACTCAGGCGACGTTGGGCGCTGATCACCAGGCCTTCATCGATATCTTGAACACGGTCGATGTAGTGGGCGAATTTCTCACTTCGGATGAGCAAGACGCCAAGCGGCGGGCACCTGTTCAAGCGCCGCAATCTCGGGTATAATTTGGGCAAGAAGCAAACACTAAGGAGTGATCACATGCCATTAGTCCACATTGATCTGTTAGCAGGCCGGACCCCGGAGCAGTTGGCCAAAATGTGCCAGGACGTGACGGCTGCCATTGCCAAGAACACTGGCGCCCCCGCTGAGCACATCCACATCGTGCTTAACGAGATGACGCCGGATCATTATGCGGTTGCTGGGACCTTGAAGGCCAACGAGTAGGAGGCCATGACCATGGCTGATGAGAAAACCACCACGCCTGAGGAAGACGCATACTTTGCCAAAATGAAAAAGGCGATCGTCAAGGCGCTCGAAGGGGTGATCGACCCTGAGCTCGGCGTCGACATTGTCAACTTAGGGCTGATTTACGGCGTTGACCTCGACGATGTCGGGCACTGCGACGTGGAAATGACCCTCACGACCATGGGGTGCCCGCTGACCACGATGCTGGATGACAGCATTCATGAGGCGCTGCTTGCCGTCCCGGGCATCACTTCCGTCGACATTCACTTAGTTTGGTACCCGCAGTGGGGTCCGGAACGCATGAGTCGTTACGCGAAGATGGCGCTGGGAATCCACTAAGCAATTGTGAAGCCGCTGGTGATTCAGCGGCTTTTTCATTGGCAGGGAGGCTGCTTTGGACTACTGGGTGAAACTTAATCAATTGGCCAAGCGTATGCCGACCCCTGACATTCAGGCGCAGATGGTGGCCATCACGGCCTTTCGTGAGGCGGTCGCCAAACGCCAGCTGCCCGCCCGGCCGTTGCCTCGGCTCGGACTGAGCGGCGAGGCGATGGCCGAGGCACAATACCGCTTCGCCGTTCCACTGGCGGCGGTGAGCGCCACGGATCATCTGCTGCGCAACTTTCGTCAGTACATTGCTTATCATTATGGCATGTGGGCCTTCGTCCAGCAGACCTTGTTTGCCGAGTGGACGGCGCTGTTTGGCCCCAGACGTTATCTGGAGGTGGCCGCGGGCAACGGCTATGTCAGCTGCGGTTTGCGGCAGGCTGGCAACCAAGTGATCGCGTCTGACAGTCTGACCTGGCAAGGGGAAAACGTGACCGGGCGCACGCCGCTGCTGCCGGTCCACCGCGCCGGCGCCAGTGCGGCTTTGTGGCGGTGGGGCGATCAGGTCGATGCGGTGGTCATGGCCTGGTCCCCGGATCACGAATGGAGCGACGCGGCCTTCTTAAAGCTGCTGCGCGCGCGGTTTGCCGGGCTCGACTTGTTTGTGATCGGTGAGCGCTTTGGTGCGACCAACAGCCGGCTTTTTTGGCAGCTTGCTGAATTCGTACCTGACCGCCGTCTGCTGCCGCTCAACCGGGCGTTTCCCCGGTTTGACGCCATCAACGACCGCATTTACTTGATTCGATAGAAAGGAGGCTGCACCTTGAAGCGACTGTTCATTTTAGCGGCGGCGTGGGTCCTGTTGATTCTCGGGGCCGGCTGGGTCTGGTCAACGCATGACCAAACCGAATACGCGGAACTGCTGGATCACTACAACCTCAGCGAGCAGGCGGTCAAGATCACGACTAAATCGCCGTTAACACTGCCGCAAGCCGCCGCCAAACTGGCCCAAAGCGACCTGACAAATGTTCAGGTGCAGTTTCGCGCCAGTGGCGCCCGGGTCTTCCTGTACGCGAAAGGCAGCTACGGCGAGTTGCCGCTTGCCTCAGGTCAGTGGTTTTCCGACGCTGACCTGCAGTCGCCGCTACCCGTCGCCGTGGTCGGCAATGATTTAAGTGCGCGCCTCGCCACCGGTAGCCACCAGCAGTATCTGAAGCAAAACGGCCAATACATTCCGGTCCTTGGGGTCGTGTCCTCGCCGCGCAGCCAGCGGATTAACCAGGCCATTTTTCTGAATGCCAGTGGCGCCGGCCAAGCGGCACCACGCCTGGCCAACGTTAAGATCTACGCGGACGGCGCTAATATTCAAAAGCAAAAGAGTCAGCTGGCCAAGCTGCTCGGCGGCAAGGCCTCAAAGTATCAGTACCGCCAGCACCTTGGCGTTTCCGACTGGTGGCAAACCAGCGGCTTAACTGCACTGTGGTGCGTGCTGCTGGTACTGGGTGCCTTGCTGATCGCCTGGCTTGCGCAGTGGTTTATCAAAAACACGCTGCCAGCCGAGCTCAAAGCACCGCAGCGCACGCGGGCCCTGCGCACGCAATGGGTCCGGCTGGCCGGTTATGGGGCGCTGCTGACCGCCGCCGGAACCCTCACCGCCAACTGGTGGTTTTACGTGAGTGACCGGCCGCGTCTAGTGGTCTTCGCCACAAGCCTCTGGGGGCTGGCGGCGGTTGCACTATATGGTTTAATCATGCACAATTCAAAAAAAAGGGAGCGCAAGCATGAATCTGCCTGAGGGGTTTGAGGAAAAATATCGCCGCCTGCTGGGGGCTGAAGCTGACGCGTTTCTGGCCAGTTTCGACCGACCAGCCGCTTCGGGCTTTCGCGTCAATCCGCTGCACCAGGCTGAAAGTGCCGCGCCTGCGGTTCCTTGGAGCCAGTGGGGGCACTACGGCAAGGTGGCGGGGACCTCGCTGGCTCACATTGCCGGTGATGTCTACAGTCAAGAACCCAGCGCGCAGTTCGTGGGGACCGTCGCCGCACCCGCCCCTGGTGAGCGGGTGCTCGACTTGTGTGCCGCGCCCGGAGGCAAAACCACCCATCTGGGCAGTTTCATGCAGCAGGAGGGGCTGCTGGTCGCCAACGAGATCAACGCCGGGCGTGCCCGCGTGCTTTCCAGCAACGTGGAGCGCTTCGGTCTGACCAACACGCTGGTGACCAACAGTGATCCGGCCCATTTGGCAGCGCGGCTGCCAGAAGCATTTGATCGGATCTTGGTTGACGCACCGTGCTCCGGTGAAGGTATGTTTCGCAAGGATCCAGATGCCATGGCCTACTGGACGCCGGATTACCCGGTCAGCTGCGCCGAGCGCCAGCGCGAGATTTTGACCGAAACCGTGAAAATGTTGCGGCCGGGTGGCGTTTTGATCTACTCGACCTGCACATTCGCCCCTGAAGAGGACGAGCAGATGATTGCCTGGGCGACGGCCAATCTGGGCCTGACCGTGGTGCCAATCTCTAAGCCTGACGGCATCGCCAACGGGCGCCCGGGGTGGGCCAATGGTGATCCGGCACTGATGGGTACTGCCCGCCTGTGGCCGCACCAGTTGGCTGGTGAGGGACACTTTGTCGCCAAGCTGCAAAAAGCCGGTGACGGCGTGGTTCAGGTCGGCGCGGTCGTTGCTCCCGCCAAGCTTAATCGAACACAGCAGCATGATTTTGACGAATTCGCGAAGACGACGTTCAAGCAGCCGTTTACTGCCCCGTTAACCTTGAATCGGGACACGCTAGCCACGCTGCCGCCGCAAACACCGGCGCTGGTTGGCATACACATTCTGCGTACCGGTTTGACGCTGGGCACCTTCAAGAAGGGCCGGTTTGAGCCGGCGCATGCGCTGGCGACAGCACTAGCTCCTGAGGCGTTTCAGTCGGTCGTCGAGGTGTCTGAGGAAGAATTTGCCAAGTATCGCCACGGCGAAACCCTTAGTCGCCCGGCGCTGACCAAAAAGCAAACGGTGTTATTGACCTACCAAGGCCACGGCTTTGCCCTTGGCAAGGCGGTCAATGGCACGATTAAAAACGCGTATCCTAAGGGACTGCGCATCTAAGGCTGAGACATCAAGCGATTTTAGCCCAAAGCATAAGCGCCCCTGCGCCACGATTGGTTTAAAATCGCGGTGCAGGGGCGTTTGGGCGTTGCTTTATGGAACGCGACTAGGCAAGCTGGTCTGATTTTCTTTTAGATGGGCAGGCTTCACTTTGGCAGCGGCAAATGGCGCTGCTGGGCGTAGCTGACCAGGGCCGGGGAAAGGACCACCGGCACCTGCTGCAGGGCGTTGAGGTCCGCCGCCCCCAGCAGGGTCAGCAAGGCGGGCAGTTGCTGCTGCCAGGCCTTGATATGCGCCTCTGCGGCTGCCGGGCCTTCCTGGATCAGCCAGTGGAGCACCTGGCCGCTGATCCCCACGGCACTGGCGCCCAGCCGCAGGGCCTTGATCACGTCGAGGGGACTGCGCACGCCGCCCGTCGCGAGGATCGTCAATCCGCTGCCTTGGGCTTCCAGCAGCGACTCAACGGTGGATTGGCCAAAACCAATCAAGTCCTGGTAATCGTCGCTTTGCCGCCGCACGCCTTCGATTTGGGCGAAATTGGTGCCGCCACGGCCGCCAACGTCGACGTATTTTACGTTGACGGCGGCCAACTTGGCGAGAGCTTCCTTAGTCATCCCAAACCCGACCTCTTTGACGATCACCGGCACGGGGCTGGTTTCGACCAGCGTCTGGAGATTAGCGAGCCAGTGAAAGTCCCGGTCGCCTTCGGGCATGATCAGTTCTTGAACCGCGTTCAGATGAATCTCCAGCGCGTCGGCGTGAAGCATGGCAATCGCTGCTTGTGCCTGGGCTGGCGTTTTATTCGCACCGATGTTGCCAATCAAAAACCCGTCTGGGTCAGCCGTCCGCGCCACGTGAAAAGTCTCCGCCAACGCCGGTTCTTTCAGCGCGACCGCCTGCGACCCTGTCGCCATGGCCAGCCCAGTGTGGGCGGCAATGGTGGCGAGCTTCTGATTGTACTGGCCGGTTTGCTTAGAGCCGCCAGTCATTGCGTTAATGAAAAACGGCCACTGCCAGTCGAACAGGGCGGGTTTGACGGCAACTTCGCCAACAGCGGTTTCGGGCAGCGGATCGTGAAGCAGGCGCACCTCATCGAAGCCGGCTGTCGCGTGTGCGGCAAAAAACTTTTCGGCTAGGAAGACGTGTTCATCTTTGCGGTGTGACTGAATCGATTGGCTCATCGTGCTTCCTCCAATACTTTGGCCGCGGGACCGGGGCCGGCCACCAGCAGCCGGTCTTGAAACTCGGGCAGCGCCGCTTTGACCGCTTCAACGGCTGGCGCCAGCGTCAAAATTTTGACGTTCGGGCCGGCATCCATCGTCGCGTAGGCGGGAATGCCTTGGGCGCGCATGGCCTGAACCGCGTGCCACACCTGCAGCGTCGCGGGCTGAAAATAGGTGAAGGCCGGGGCGCTGGCGAAAATCGCCGCGTGCATGCGAGCGCTGCTTTGCTCGGTCAGCTCACCGACGCGAGTGAAGTCGGCTGCGGCCAGGGCGTTCACCATCTCACCGGCCGCCTGCTCGTTGTTTTCGACCCAGGCCGAAAAGTAGGGGCTCGTGGCAACGGTGTTGGCCATCAGCTGCCTAGACGACACGGGTTTGGGTCCGGCGTCGACCATCACCACCACCATGCGTAGCGGCAAGTGGGTCTCTGGCAGCGCCTCAGCAAATGAGGTGAGGTCGTCTTCGCCGCGATGCCAAATCGCCAGCCCCCCAAAAATTGACCGCGATGCTGACCCTGAACCGCGCCGGGCTAGTCGGGAAAGTTCAAGTGAAGACAGCGACAACCCGGCGTCACGACTGGCGGCCAGCGCCAAGGCAGCGTACGCCGACGCGGAACTAGCGAGCCCGGCCGCGGTGGGCACATGGTTCACTGAGGTGACCCGGGCAAATTGGTTCAGCTTGGCCTGCGCCCGCACCAGATCCAAAAAGGCACTGACCTTGGGCGCCGGCTGCAGCTTGCCGTCGAGGACAAAGGTGTCCGCGGCCAAATCTGAGTCAAACGCGACCGTGGTGTCCGTGTAGAAATCATCCAGCGTCAAGGAGACACTGCTGGTGTACGGCAAGATCAATTTGGCATTGCGTTTGCCCCAGTATTTGATCAAGGCGATATTGGTGTGCGCACGTGCGGTGGATGTCATGAAATCGCCTCGCTTTCGGAAAAGTCATACTGCCAGGTGGCTGCGGCGCCAGCTCGCTGCAGCGCCTGCGCGATGGTCGCCGCGCTGGTGCTGTCTTGCGCCAAGGCAATCATGCAGCCGCCCTGACCGCTGCCGGTCAGCTTGGCCCCGAGTGCACCGGCTGCGGCCGCCGCCTGAATCAACCGGTCAAGGGCGGGGGCGCTGACGCCCAGTTGGCTCAGCGCGGCTTGGGCCGTATTAAGTTGCTTGCCCAGCGCAGCCAGATCATCTTGCGCCAACGCAACGGCCGCCTTGCGACTCGCGAGCCCAATGCTTTCAATCAGCGGCTGAAACCGCGCATGATTGCGGCGCAAAAGGTCGGCGACGTGGCCGACTGCGGCCCCGGTTTGGCCCATCTCGCCAGTGTCGGCGATCACCAGCACACCGCGGGAAGGGAAGTGAATGGCTTTAGGCGCCTCACCGCGGATAAACCACTGCGGCCGGTCCGCTGACGTCGTGGCGGCATCAAGGCCGCTGGGGTTGCCGTGAATTGCTTTTTCAGAGACCGCGGCCCAGTTCAAAAGGGTGGCCCGGTCCAGCGAGGTGTCAAACGCCGCGTAAAATGCCCGGATGATAGCAATCGCACAGGCTGCCGACGACCCCATGCCGCGCTCGGCCGGCAAGGCGCTTTCAATTGTCAGCGTGAAGCCCTGCGATTCGGCGCTGAAGAACACCAGCAGGCGAGAGAGCAACTTGGTCAGCCCGGTGAACGGGGGCTGGGCGTCAGCCAGCAATCCGCGATAGAAAGTTGAGCGGATCTTCTGCTGGTGATCCTGCGTAGGGGTCACGGTCACTTGCAGTTTGATCGACTTGATGGGCAGTGCGATGGCAGGCTGGCCATAGACGACCGCGTGCTCCCCAATCAGGATGATTTTGGCGCGGCTTTCACCTTTTTCTTGATGCATAAAATCGCTCCTTTTATTCCTATAAATGATACCCCATCGCCGCTGCCGGGACTAGTCGCTTATGCTAAACTTAGAGCAGTTGAAAAACGGACAGGAGGCCCGCACATGACGTTGCAATTTTATCTGGGCACAGCGGCGGCTGATCATCGCCAGAAAATGGTTGCGGCCGTTGACCAGGCGTTGAAAGCCGGCAAAGAGGTCTTCTACCTCGTGCCGAACCACGTGAAGTTTGAAGCGGAAGTCAGCTTGCTGCAAGGGCTCCGGGAGCGCGATGGCGGGGTGCAGGGGCAGTTTGCGGTCAGTCGGCTGCAAGTCCTGTCGTTTAGCCGGCTTGGTTGGTACTTCCTGAAAAATACGGAGGCTTACCAGAAGCCAGCGCTGGATCGCGCCAGCAACACGATGCTGGTCAGCAAGGTGTTCAATGACCTGCTGAATGATGATGCCACCAAGCACCAGCTGAATTTGTTTGCCGGGTCGGCCCAAAATCCCGGTTTTTTTGCCGAACTTGCCGATCAGCTGGCGGAGCTGCAAACTGGCCGGGTCACTGCTGACATGCTCGCGGATGCGGTCACTCGGGGGGAGGCCCACCTTCAGGACGCCGAAAAGCTGAAGGAGCTGCAGATCGTCGCCGCGGCGTACGAAAAGCAGGTGCAGGCCTTCGCCACGCCCGCAGCATTGCTTGATCAGTTGACGCGCTGGGTCGTTGACCACGCCGACCGGCTCCATCACGCCGCCTTTTTCCTCGACCACTTTAATAACCTGTCGGCCAGTGAATTTCACCTGGTCCACACAATGCTGCACACCGGTGCCGACTTAACGGTCGCCTTAACGCTAGATCAAGAACCGCAGGCTCAGCCGCAGGGCCCGGCGTTATTTCTGCCTGCCGCTAAACTGTATTATCAGCTGAGTCAGTCGGTGAATGATATTCCAGGGCGGACGTGGGACCCCGTCACCCATTACTGCAGCGTCTTTGAAAATACCAATGATCTGCGACTTGGGGTCGATGCGTTCTGGCGCAGCCAATACGGCGGTGATGAAGGCGCGGCAGCCGCCCCTGACGCTGACGCCGTGATCGCCACAATGACAAACAAGCCTGAAATCAGAAAGGCGAGCGAACCCTACGTCGAGCTGCGCGCCGTGGCCAAAGAAATCGTGATGGCACTACACAAGGACCCTGATCTGCGCTACCGGGATTTTCTGATTGTCGCGCGGCATTTGGCGCCGTATGAACCGTACCTGCAACCGGTATTTAACGAGCAGGGACTGCCAGTTTTCATTGACCGGGAGCGGCCAATGGAGAACCATCCGCTCATTGCACTGATCCAAAGCCTGTTTGCGGTTCAGCGGTATCACTACCAATACGAGGACGTGATGAAACTGCTGAAAACCGAGCTGCTGATCCCCTCTGGCATGAGCGCGGCTGATTTTCGAGAGGCCCTGGATGTCACAGATAACTTCTTGCTCAAAACCGGCAAGCATGGTGATGCCTGGCTGCGCGAGGAGCATTGGCAGTACATCGACCATATCGATCACTCCATGAATGAGAAGCATGAGGAAGTCGACGAGTTTGTGGCCGATCCTGAAAAAACCACTCAGATCAACCTGATTCGAGACTTTGTGGCGACTAACCTGCCGCCTTTGTTTAGCGCCTGGGAAAACGCGCAAACCGGAGCCGAAGGGGCCACAGTGCTTTACCAGTGGCTGGAACATGTTGGCGTCACCAGTGTCCTTGGAAAGTGGCGGCAAGACGCCATTGACGAAGGAGACCTCACCGCGTCAACGGCTGGTGAGCAGGCCTGGCAGAAACTGGTCACTCTGCTGGACGACTACGCCAACATTCTTGGTGATGGCGCGCCAGAGGCTGCAGCCGCGGCTGAAAATAAGTTTAACTTGCAATCGTTTGCCGACCTGCTTAACGCTGGCTTTGCGGGCGCCAGTTACACTCAAATCCCGTCAACGTTGGATGAGGTGACCGTGTCCGAAACCGGCCTGAGTCGGCTGGCCAAGTTTAAGCGTGTCTTCGTGATCGGGGCGACCAGCACCGTAATGCCGGACACCCCGACTGATCATCCCATCATCACCGACGCCGACCGCGAGGCACTTCAGCCGCTGCTCGACGAAGGCGCCTATCTGCCTGAATCGGGGGCGGAAAGTGCCCTCGGGGATGCTTTTCTCAACTACCTGGCCATGATGGCTGGCAGTGAGAAGCTCACGCTGAGCTACCCCGAGTACGGCGACGAAGAGAATCACGCTTCCAGCTATTTGACCCAAATGGCCAAGTACTTTGGCGTCTCTGTTGAGCCTTGGCCAGAGTTAAGCCTTGATCTCAATGCGAATAGCGACTTTAGCAGCCCGCGGGGGATGTTGGCGGATTACATGCGCATCTTTGAACTGGCGCAGTCGAGTCATAGTGCGCGGCCAGAAGCCTGGGAGACGATCATGACAGCCTTGCGGCGGACTCCTGGGGTTTTGGGCGCATTGGCGAACCGCTTGGCGCAAAATGCCGGCACGCAAAACCCAATCGGCGAACTGCAGCCGGCGCTGGCTGAACAACTTTACTCACCGCACATGAGTATTTCGATTTCACAACTGGAGCGGTTCTACGCCAATCCGTTCGAGTATTTTTTGGTTTACGGGTTGAAGCTGCGCAAGCGGCCTGAATTTGAGCTGTCACCATTGGATTCAGGGACGCTTTACCACAAAGTGATGGAAGTGCTGCTCAGTGATCCGAAGTATGATCTGAACGCCCTCATCAAGCAGAAGACCCTTTGGCAAACAGTGAATGAACTGGTGCAAGGCACGGCGCAAAAATTTGGGATCGATATCCTGCAGGCCGACAGCTACTGGCAATTTGTCGCGGGCCAAATCAGCACAATGCTGACCAACAGTGCGCTGGCGATCGTCCATCAGCAAGCAAATACCGCGTTTCGGCCGAGTGGTTTTGAACTGAATATTGGCCGCGGCCATGGCGACAAGGCCATCAAAGGGCTGGAATTTCCACTTGAAGGCGGTCGCAGTGTCACCGTTGCCGGGCGGATTGATCGGCTAGATGAGGCCGTGATTGATCAGCGCCGCTACTTCGTGGTGCTTGATTACAAGTCAAGCAGCCACAGCTTTGATATGCTGAATGCTTACTACGGGCAAACGATGCAACTGCTGACGTACATCGATGCGGTGCGGCAGACTGACGGAAAATTTGCGGGGATGACCCCGGCTGGGGCGCAGTATTTTGTGCTTGACCTGCCGAGCCTGAGATATGCGAAGCTGATTGATTCAAAAGCACCAGATCAGCCCTTGGCCGAGAAGCAAATCAATGAAGCGCGATTGAACTATTATCGGCTTGACGGACTAATTTTACTTCCGGATGACGCTGACTTTGATCAGCACCAGCATCTCATCTCCGCGTTTGATCAGACGCTTGAGCCAGGCGAGAAAATGGCGACTGGTCGGCAGTCTCCTGTTTTCGGCATCGCCGTGAAGCAGGGCGGCGGCCTAACCGCAAAGGCCGAGAAGAAAATGTACAAGCTGTCGGACATGCAACTGCTGTTGCAGCACAATGAAAAGCTGATCAAGCAGGCGGCAAATGACATTCTGCACGGCGTGATCAAACTAGCGCCGCTTCAGTTCAAGCATGAGTCCACGATCATCACGCGCAGTGATTATCAGGCCATTATGCGGTTTGATCCGGCAACCGGTGGCGACGAATACAATCATGTCCCATCATTTTCACAGGATGAGATCTTGGCCCGACTCAAGGCTGAACAGGAGGACAACCAGAATGAGTGACGCAAATACCCTCACCGAAGATCAAAAAAAAGCTGTCACATTAACGGGCAGTAATCTGTTGGTGTCCGCCAGTGCTGGTTCCGGGAAAACCAAGGTCCTCGTCGATCGCATCATCAATCGTCTCAGGAATGATCCGGACGCTTCGTTGAGCAAAATGCTGGTGGTGACGTTCACCAAGGCCGCCACCGCCGAGATGAAGCTCAAAATCGAAACCAAGCTGCGTGAACAACTGACTGACGGTGATTTAACCCAAGCGCAGCGGCAACATCTGGCCAAGGAGGTCGCTCAGGTTAGTGCCGCCAACATCATGACCCTCGACTCATTTTCTAAGCAGGTGGTGGATCACTACTATTACGTGATCGACATGGACCCCGGTTATCGCATGATGACAGATGAATCCGAGGTCTTGCTGTTCAAGACGCGCGTTTGGGAAGATCTGCGAGCGAATATCATGACCACCGATTGGCGGGATGACTTTGCGGCGCTTGAGGCCAACTTTTCGACCAAGGCGACCAAGGACGGCTTGCAGGACATTGTGTTTGACCTGTACGAGTACGCGATGACAACCAAAGATCCGCAGGCGTATCTGAGCCAAATCGCGGCGGCCTACGCCGAGCAGAAAGAGTCCTGGATGGCCGACGTCTGGGCGGCAGTCAAGCCCGAACTGACCCGCAGTTTGCCACTGCTGGAAGAAGCGGGGCAGTTGGTTAACGGCAGTCCTGTGCTTTCGCTCTGGCAGGAAAAAATCAACCCCACTTTGACCGCAGTCAGGAAAATGTCAACGCTGACGAAGCCCAGTTACAGGGCCGCCTATGCGGCATTTCGGGCCATCACCTATCCCAAATGGCGGACGCCGACCGCAAAAGAGCATCAGTACGATGAATTCAGGACGGCAATCAAGTCCGCTCAAACCCTGCGCGACACCGCTAAAGAGACGCTAAGCGCACTGGCTGATTGGTTTGTCATTGCGCCTTCAGATCTTGAGGCCGCAATGAAAGGGGCTTATTCTGTCGCCGAAACGCTGCAGCGGACAATGCTGGAATACTTGACAGCCATGGCGGCCGAGAAGAAAGCGCGCCGCGTCCAGACCTTCGGCGACATCGCCCAGAACGCCTTAGCGATTCTTAACCATCAGCCGCAAGCAGGCGCTTCAGGCCAGGCTGACGCCGAAAATCAGGCCTCTTTGACGGTCGGCGACCACTATCGGGCCCTGTTTGATGAGGTCTTGGTCGACGAATATCAAGACATTAATCCACTGCAAGATGCCCTGCTGGATGCCGTCAGCAAGCAGGCACCGGCTCACGGCAATCGGTTCATGGTCGGCGACATGAAGCAGAGCATTTACGGGTTCCGGTTAGCCGATCCGCAGAAATTTCTTAAGCGCTACCATGACTATTCAAAATCCAGTGCGGACGGCCAGCTGGTCTTGTTGAATCAAAATTTTCGTTCGACCAAGAACGTCCTGGCGTTCACCAACTTAGTGTTCACTCAGATCATGGACCGGGCGCTTGGTGACATTGCCTACACCGATGACGAAAAGCTGCATGAAAATACCGGCTATCAGTATCAGGAAGCCGGTCAAACGAAAGAGTTCCATCTCCCAACTGAACTGTTGATCGAGGTGAAAGACGCAGATACGCCAGAGGTCAAAGCTGCGGCCACGCCGAGCAACTTGGCGGATGACGCAGAAGCCGAAGAAGAGGACAATAATAACCTCAGCGTTAGCCAGGCGATCATGGTCGCGGCCAAAATCAAGGCCCTCACCGCACCTAATAGTCCGGCCCGGCTATTCGATAAAGACGCGGCACCAGATGCCGCAAATCGGCTCAGACCAGTGACTTATCACGACATCACGTTACTCACCCGGAGTCGCACCAATAATTTGACCCTGCAACAGGTCTTTACCAAGGCCGGGATCCCTTTGGTGGTTTCCAAGACGCAGAATTTCTTCAAAACCACCGAAATGATGGTGATGCTCAGTCTGCTGCGGATCATCGATAATCCCAAGCAGGAAATTCCGCTGACCGCCGTGCTGCGTTCGCCAATCGTGGGCCTGGACGCCAATGATTTAGCGCGCATTCGCATTGCGGCAGAAAGCGGTCCTTACGATGAGGCAGTCTTCAACTACGCCCAGCGGACAGATGTGACTGACCCAGCGGAAACCGCCCTGCGCGACAAACTATGCGATTTTTCTGAGCTGCTGGAGGAGCTGCGGGTCTTTGCGCGCACTCATGACCTTTCTGCCTTGATCTGGCATATTTACGAAGAGACGGGCTTTTTGGATCTCGTCGGCAGCCAAGCCGGCGGGCGGCAGCGCCAGGCCAACCTGCGAGCCTTGGCGAAACGGGCGGCTGAATACGAAAAAGGGGGCTTCAAAGGCCTGTTTGCATTCGTTCAGTTCATTGAAACCATGCAAAAGCAGGACAAAGAC
Source organism: Lacticaseibacillus sp. 53-4 (assembly GCF_016861805.1). NCBI lineage: Bacteria > Bacillati > Bacillota > Bacilli > Lactobacillales > Lactobacillaceae > Lacticaseibacillus > Lacticaseibacillus sp. 53-4. The sequence goes on along the minus strand of NZ_BOLT01000004.1, from coordinate 75,851 downwards.
CTCAGCCAGCCAATTTCGCTGGCTTCAGATGTCAACGCTGTTTCGCTAATGACGATTCACAACAGCAAGGGGCTGCAGTTTCCAATTGTCTTCCTGCTTGATAGTCAAAAAAAGTTCAACGACAGCGACCTGAAAGCCGCTGCGATTCTCAGCCAATCCCCGGCCGCCCGGCCAGGGGAGCCCAAGCGCGAACTAGTTGGACTCAAGTGGCGGGATCCCAAAACCTTCGTCGAGTATCTGCTGCCACAGTACCAAATCGCCAAGAACCAGAAGAAAAAGCAGCTTTGGGCAGAGGAAATGCGGCTGCTGTATGTCGCATTGACCCGCGCTGAGCAGCAGTTGATCATTGTTGGCACCCCTAAATCATCAGGCAATCTATACACGCAGGAGAAGCTGGAAAAACGCTGGCTGGCTAATGCAGACGGTGTGGATGATGTGCTGCCACTTGCGCCGCGCCTTGCCGCGGGATCATTTCTTGACTGGATTGGCATGGCGTTAGCGCGCACCGGAGTGCTTGAAGCCGGTGGGGCGGTCAAGGATTCCTTGGCGGCGGATCTGGCTAAGGCAGACATTAAGCTGAATTACCAAATCGACCCTCATCTTGACAGCGAGGACAATGAGGCCACCCAGGCGCCGGCGCAGCCGAAGCCGGCGGGCTTTGACCGGCGCCTTGCGCAGTGGCTGGCTTTCGCCTACGCCAATGAGCGGGCAACCACCACGACCGGGTTTCAAAGTGTCACCGAGTTGAAGCGGATGTTTGAAGACCCTGACGTCACCGACGCCCAGGACAGCTCGCCGCGCAAAACGGGCCACCGCCTTACCAGTGATTTTGCTAAGCCGGCCTTTCTGCGGGAGGCAAAAGCCACCTCTGGCGCCGCAGTCGGGACCGCGACGCACTTGCTGCTGCAGCAGGTGCCACTGACTGGTCCACATGACGAAGCGACACTGGCAGAGCTGGCCGATCAGCTCTTGAGTCAGAAGCTGATCACGCCGGCAGTCCGCAGCGCGATGCGGCTGGAACGCGTTGCGGCCTTTTTCCAGACGCCGCTTGGCCAAAAGCTCGGCGCTGAGGCCACCAAGGTGCACCGGGAGCAGGCCTTCTCGCTGCTGTGGCCGGCCGCAGATTTTCCGCAGGCGGAAGATGAGCAGCCGAGCACCAGCAACCTGGAAGGTGACGTCCTGGTCCACGGGGTGATCGACGGGTTCATTGAGGAGCCAGACGGGATCATCTTGTTCGATTACAAGACGGACCACATCGGCAACAAGCTTCATGAGGTCATTGAACGGTATCAGGGCCAGCTTGAGGTCTACGCCGAGGCACTGACGCTGATGACCAAAAAGCCCGTGCTGCACCGCTACCTGGTGCTGCTGGAAATCGGGGATGTGCATGAGGTGCAGCCCGTTAAGCGCACGCGTTAAAAATAGTTAGTAACGGAAGGAAGAATGCAGATGTCGGGCGACACAGTGTACGCGGTAATTGATCTTGAGACCACGGGGACTGAGCGTGACTCAGACCGCATCATTCAATTTGGGTGTGCGGTCATGCAAGACGGGCACATCCTCTCCACGATGTCGCAGATGATCAACCCTGACCGCCCCGTGCCGCAAGCCATTCAGCGACTAACAGGCATTCACCCTGCTGACCTGACCGCGGCCCCGTATTTCGCCGACGTTGCGGGAACAATCCGCGATTTGATCGGGGATGCCGTGATTGTCGCGCATAACGTCAACTTCGACTATCCCTTTTTGTCGAACGCACTGACTTTGGCGGGACAGCCGCCGTTGACCAACGCCGCAGTCGATACGGTGGAGCTTTCGCAGGTGCTGCTGCCCACGCAGGCCAGCTACCGCTTGAGTGACCTGACCGCCGCTTTGGGCATCACCCACGACCACCCCCACCGGGCGGATAGTGATGCCATCAGCACGGCCAAACTCCTTTGGCGGCTGCGGGCGGTCTTTCAAGCGCTGCCGACCCCGACCCAAAAGCTGCTCAGCCGCCATGGCACGTTCCTACTGCGCGACACTGGCGACTTCTTAAAGGCCGCAGTCAAACCCGACCAGCCTTTGACCGCCGACATGCAGCAGGTGGGCGACTTAGTGATCAGGCAGCCGCAGGGGCTGGAACCCGAGGTGGGCCAGGCGGTTTATCCTGCCGATGACGCGGCCAAAAAGGCCATGCTGCGGCCGCAGTTTCGGTTCCGGCAGGTGCAGGCGCACATGATGGACATGATCCACACCAATGCGCTGGGCGAACGGCGTCCGCTGATGATCGAGGCGGGGACTGGGGCCGGGAAAAGTTTGGGGTACCTGCTGCCTTACGCCTATCTGGCCAGCCCCGCGCATCATCTAGTGGTCACCACGCACACAACGCTGCTTCAAACCCAGTTGGTTAACAAGGAGCTGAAGAGTGTTCGGGAACTCACTGGGTTGACGCTGCCCGCAGTCCTTTTGAAAAGTCCGCGGCACTACTTGGACCTGGCCAAATTTGCCGCCAGTCTGCAGCTGCCGCGGGCCAACCGGCTGACGCGGCTGCTCCAAATGAAGATCATTGTGTGGCTGACGCAAACCGCGACCGGCGATTTAGATGAACTGCAGCTGACCAATTATCACGCGCCTTTATTCGCGCGCATTCAGGCGACCGGCGATAACCGACTGGCGATGCCAGGACCATACGCCGACGCCGATTTTCTGGTACGCCTGAAAAATGAAGTTCAGCGGGCCGCCATTATCGTCACCAATCACGCCTATCTGGCGCGGCATTTTCAGGAGCTGCCGGGAACCTCGGACTATCTTGTGGTGGATGAAGCACAGCACTTCGCGGATACGACGGCAGAGGCGTTTTCGCGGACGCTGGATCTCGGCAAACTCAGGCGAAGGCTTGGGCAACTGCTCACCTTTATCGAAGGGCAGCATGGCGAAGGCCTTTCCCAACTTGTTCAGTCCTCGGCGGCGCTGAGTTATCAACTGAGCCAGGCCAGGGCCCAAATTGAGACCCTTGAGAATCAAATCGAGCAGCTGCAGGATAAACTCTACCGCCGCAACTTCACGCCAATTAGCCATCCCAGCGGCCGGGTGGCCCAAACCCTTGACGAGGCAGGGGTCAGCTGGCTGAACGGTGAGTTAGACGCGCCACTGGCCGGGCTGAAGCGGCAGCTGCCCCCGCTTTTGGCAAGTGTTACCAGCGTTGCCGAGACGGTGCAACAGCAGCAAAGTCACTTTGGCGCGGCGCCGCTGCTGGAAGGGCTGGCCGGGCTGCTCAGCGCGCTGCAGCGCCAAACCGATCGTCTGAGCCACCTGGATCTTCAGGGCTTAGCAAAGGCGCAGGTGGTCGTCGGCCTAACGCTGGCCAATCAAAATGACCGGCTGAGTTTAGCCGTGACTTGGACGCGCTTTGCCGCGGGTGCTATCATTCAAGAAGAACTCTCGCACTTCACCGCGCCTGTCTTTGTCGGCGCGACCCTCACAGTCGGCCGCAAGTTTGACTATCTAGCGGGTCAGCTGGGTTATCAGGATTTCCCAGAGGCGCAAACCCTGCGCCTGCGCAGTCCGTTTCATTACAAGCAGCAGGCCCAGGTGTTTCTGGCGACTGATGCCCCGAACGCTCACGACCTGCCTGCCAGCGCCTATGCGGATTACTTGGCTGGGGCGATTGCGCAGCTGGCTGACAATCAGCACCAAACGCTGGTCCTGTTCACCTCGCTGGCAATGATCGACGAGGTGTACCGCCGCCTCGCCCGCATGCCGATTGCCGGGCACAAGGAACTACTTGCGCAAGGCGTGACCGGCACGGCGTCACGGATCGCCAAGCGCTTTGCGGTGGGAGAGCAAACGCTGCTCCTCGGCGCAGCAAGCTTTTTCGAAGGGGTCGACTATCCGGACAAGCAGCTGGAGCAGGTCATCTTGACGCGGCTGCCCTTCGACAACCCGGATCGCCCCGACGTGAGGGCGCGAGAGCAGGCACTTGCCGCGCGCGGCGAGGATCCGTTTGCGGCCGACATGTTGCCGCGGGCCATCTTGCGGTTTCGGCAAAGCTTCGGCCGGCTGATTCGCACCGAGCGCGACCGCGGAGTGTTCGTGGTCTTGGATCCGCGCCTGGGGACCACCGCTTACGGCCGGCAAATGGCCAAAAGCCTGCCGAACCTGAAGCCGATGAGTTTGCCGCTGGCGGACTTGATTCCGCTGGCCAATGCGTGGCTTGATCACACCATCATCAAAAAGGAGGCGCACCATGCGCAGTAATCGAATGCAGTGGCGGAACCTGGTGGGGCCTGCCGTTGGCCTGGTCATTTTAGCCATCATTATCGGCGCGTATGTACGCGCGTTAAGCCCGCTTTACTCCGTGCGCCGGCAGGCCATTGCCATTGCCCGCAAAACGGCAAACGTCAAGCAGGTCAGCAACTTTTACTGGGATAAAGAGGACGATTCTTATCTCACGGTGCAGGGTACGACCAGCCAGAACCAGCCGGTTTACGTACTGATTCGCCAGAAAACTGGTAAGGTCCGGGTCGCCGCTCAGGGCAGTGGCATTAGTCGCAGTGCGGCAATCGGGCAGGCCCAGACCAAATTTGCGCCGCGCAAGATCCTGAACGCGGGCCTGCGGTGGCGCGCAAAGAAATTCGTCTGGGATGTTGGCTATATCACGAAGTCTGGTAAACTGGGTTACGTGACATACGATTTCAAGACGGGCACGCAGGTGAAGTCCATTCGGAACCTGTAAGGCTCCTCGAGGAGGAATTGGATGCATTTAGCAAAACGTATTAACAGCGTGGCCCCTTCGGCGACACTGGCAATCAGTAGTCTCACGAAGCAAATGAAGGCCAACGGGCAGGACGTGATCGACCTTTCGATCGGCCAGCCGGACTTTACGACGCCGGCCTTTATCGACGCCGCGGCCACGACCGCGATCAATTCCGGCCAGGCGAGTTTCTACACGCCGGCCACTGGGATTCCGGAGCTTAAAGCCGCGATTGCCGCACACGTGGCGGCGCAAACCGGTGTGACGTACGAGCCGGAGCAAATTGCCGTGACTACCGGGGCTAAAATGGCCCTTTTCGGCTTGTTTCAGGTGCTGCTGGACCCAGGCGACGAAGTCTTAGTCCCAACGCCCGGCTGGGTCTCGTACGTGGAACAGATCCGGCTGGCTGGTGGGGTGCCGCGCGCCGTTGTGGCGGCTGCGCATTTTAAGGTGACAGTCGACGAGCTGGAAGCGCAGCGGACAGCCAAAACCCGCGCCGTGATCATCAACTCACCGCAAAATCCCAGTGGGGCGGTATACTCCCGCCAGGAGCTGACACTGATCGGTAACTGGGCGCTGCAGCACGGCATCCTGGTTATCGCGGATGATATCTACCGCGACCTGATATACAACGGCGCCAGTTACACCTCGATGATCGAAATCGATCCGGCCATTACTGCAAATACGGTGCTGATCTCCGGAGTATCGAAATCATACGCGATGACCGGCTGGCGCATCGGCTTTGCGGCCGGACCAGAAAAATTGATTGGCGCCTTGGGCAAGTTGCTGGGGCACGCAACCGGCAATCCGACTGCGGCCAGTCAGTACGCGGCGGTGGCCGCCTTCTCCAGTGACGGCACCGCGGTGGCAAGCATGCGCCAGGCGTTTGAAGACCGGCTGAACACGATTTTTCCGCTGGTGCAAAAGCTGCCGGGCTTCGATCTGCCTGAAAAGCCGCAAGGGGCGTTTTACCTGTTTCCGCAGGTCAAGCGTGCCGCCGCGCTCACGCACTACACCAGTGTCGACGAGTTTGTCTCGGCGCTGCTGCAGGAAACCGGGGTGGCACTGGTGCCAGGGCGCGCGTTCGGCATGCCGGACTACGCGCGGCTGAGCTACGCAACGGATAAGGCCTCATTGCTTGACGCGGTTGGCCGTATCGAAAATTTTGTTGGAAATAACTAGTGAGGGGAAATAACCAATGACGCAAGAGATCCGCATCAAAGACGCAAAGGATCACGTAAACGAAGAAGTCCGCATCGGGGCCTGGCTGACGGACAAACGCTCCAGCGGGAAAATTGCTTTCCTGCAGCTGCGTGATGGATCGGCCTTTTTCCAAGGAGTCGTGCTGAAGAATAAGGTCAGCGAAGAGGTGTTCCAAACCGCCAAAGAAATGCGGCAGGAAACCAGCATGTGGCTGACTGGCGAGATCCACGAGGATGCCCGCAGCCATTTTGGCTACGAAATCGAAGTGCACGACATCGAAGTGGTGGGGGAAAGTGAAGACTACCCGATTACCCCGAAGGAGCACGGAATCGAATTTCTGCTTGATCACCGCCACCTTTGGCTGCGCAGCAAGCGCCAGTTCGCGATTCAGCAGATTCGCAACGAAATGGTCCGGGCCACATACGAATTCTTCAACCAGGAAGGCTTCATCAAGATGGATCCGCCAATTCTGACCGGCAGCGCGCCGGAAGGAACCACCGAGTTGTTTGAGACGGATTACTTCGATCAGGAAGCCTACCTGAGCCAGTCCGGCCAGCTCTACGCCGAAGCCGGTGCCATGGCGTACGGCAAGGTCTTCACGTTTGGCCCGGTCTTCCGCGCGGAAAAGAGCAAGACTCGCCGGCACCTGACGGAATTTTGGATGATCGAACCTGAAATGGCCTTCACGCACCAAGAGGAAAGCCTGAGGGTGCAGGAAAACTACATCGCGTACTTGGTGCAGTCCGTTCTTGACAACTGCGCCTATGAACTGAAGCTGATCGACCGTGATCCGGAAATTCTCAAGCGTTATACCAAAACCCCTTATCCAAAAATTCGCTACGACAAGGCCATCGAAATGCTGCAGGAAGGCGGGTTTGACACCAAATGGGGCGACGATTTGGGCTCTCCTGAGGAAACTTACCTGTCTGAGCAATTCGAGCAGCCGGTGTTTGTCCTGAACTACCCGAAGGCCATCAAGCCGTTTTACATGCTGCCAGAAGAAGGACGGGAGGACACGTATGTCTGCGCCGATTTGCTAGCCCCGGAAGGTTACGGCGAGATTATCGGTGGCTCCGAGCGTGAAACCGACTATGACAAGCTGAAGGCGGCCATCGAGGCCAAGGGGCTGGACCTGGCCGAGTACGAATGGTACTTGGATCTGCGCAAGTACGGCAGCGTGCCGCATTCCGGGTTCGGACTGGGCTTCGAGCGGGCGATCACCTGGATCTGCCACTTGGATCACCTGCGCGAATCAATTCCGTTCCCACGGATGATCAACCGCTTAAAGCCGTGATGCTTGGGCTGGGCTTAGGCCCGGCCTTTTTGTTCAGAAAGGGGGATCTTCATGGCAGATTTAAGCAGTTATCTGGCGGCCGGACAGACCAGTCTGTCGCAGGCGCTGTTCGCGCACTTTAGCGAGACGACGCTGACGCACCGGGAGTTCGTGGTGTACCTGTTTCTGGCTGACTGGGGGCAGCACCACGAGGAAGCACCTGAACTTGGCGCGCTGGCCTCGGCGACGAAGCTTAAAAAGCAAGACCTGTACACCGTGATTGAAACGCTGATTCAAAAAAACGCCATCCAGCTGGTGCAGCGGCCTGGTCAGGGTGGCCGCACGCTGGATCAGTACGACGTGACGCCGCTTTTGGATACGGTTCTAAAGCCCACTTCCGGGCATCCGGTTTCCCCAGCAGCGGCACCGGACCAGCAGGTGTTCAGTCAAATCGAGGCTGAATTCGGCCGGCCGCTGTCGCCAATCGAGCAGCAGACCATCACTGATTGGCTGACGATCGACCACTACGCGCCAGACATGATCAACCTCGCGCTGCGTGAGGCCGTGCTCAATCAGGCCTATTCGTTGCGGTACATGGATCGCATCTTGATCAACTGGGAGAAAAAACATTTGACCACGCCGGCTCAGGTACAAGCTGAACAGGAAAGGCACTTAGGGCTATGAGCAGGATGACCAACGCCCGGGCTCAGGAACTGCTGAGCCTGGTGCTCAAACTATACCCAGATCCGCAGCCGACGTTGAACGCGCAAACCCCTTACCAGATTTTGGTGGCAGTGATGCTGTCTGCACAAACCACGGACGTTGCGGTCAATGCTTGCACGCCGGCGCTGTTTGCGGCGTACCCGACGCCAAGCGCGATGGCAGCAGCCTCCATTCCCGCCATCGAAGCGAAAATCGACCGGCTGGGCCTTTACCACAACAAGGCAAAATACCTCAAGGCGCTGTCGGCTGAGTTAGTCGCGCGGTTTGACAGCACCGTACCTCAGACTTATGCCGAACTGACGAGTTTGCCAGGGGTCGGGCGCAAAACCGCCACCGTGGTCCGCACCGACGCGTTTGGCATTCCCGGCATTGCCGTTGACACGCACGTCAGTCGGATCATCAAGGGCTTTGGCATTGCCCCGCAAAAAGCGACCCCTGACCAGATCCAGGCCCGCCTTGAACACCTGATGCCGCCGAGCACCTGGATTCGTCTGCACCGCGGGCTGATCCGGCTGGGCCGGGAATGGCTCACGGCGCGCCACCCACAGTTGCCTGCCGACCCTGCCTGGCAGGCATTCAAGGACGACTATTCCCCGCTGAAAGAAGGTAAGTAACATGACCGATCAAATTGTTGCCTCAACGCGGCAAGTCCGCCGCGAATCTTGGGACCAATACTTCATGCAACTGGCCACTGTTGTGGCTCAGCGCTCCACTTGTGAGCGGGCGACAGTGGGGGCGCTGCTGGTGGTTGACCATCGCATCATCGCCACCGGCTACAACGGCAGCATCTCCGGCGACCCGCACTGTGATGACGCTGGGCACCTGATGCGCGATGGTCACTGCATTCGTACCCTTCACGCCGAAATGAACGCCATCCTGCAGTGCGCCGAAAACGGGGTCTCCACGCGAGGGGCGGCGCTGTATGTGACCTATTACCCGTGCCTCAACTGCACCAAGGCGCTGATCCAAGCCGGTGTCACGCGCGTCTATTTTGCGCACGATTACCGCAATGACCCGTACGCCGTGCAGCTCTTTGAAGAGCACCACATCAAAACGACGCTCGTCACCGTTCCTGCTTAGACCATACGAAAGGCCTTGCCCGTTTGGGCAAGGCCTTTCGCGTTGCATATTCACTTACTGGCGTCACTGAGGCGTGGTACCGTCTGGCCCGGGCGAGCCGCCGCTGGCAGACGAAGAGCTGACACTGGGCTCGCTGCTGCTTTCAGCGCTGCTTGAACTGCTTGATGGCAGCTCACTTGATGAACTGACCGAACTGGATTCACTGCTAGAAGTCGTGCTCGAAGTTGAACTGGTGCTGGACGAGCTTGACGGCGTATCTGCCACAGCGGTCTTAGTTGACGGCCCATGACCGCGAACGTACAATTCGCGCGTCGTGTTTGCCGTGTTGCCGGTGACCGCAGTGCCAGGGTTGGATCCCTTCAGAATGTGCTCGACCAAGACTGAACTCGGCTTCGTCCAGTCCTTATTCGGCAGATTTTCACTGTCGACCATGTAACTCATCATCGCTTTGTAAATTTGTTGGGCAATCAGGTTGGAACCGTTGCCCAAGCCATTTTGTAACGGTTTGTCGTAACCGGTCCAAATCGACATGGTGCGCTGCGTGGTGTAGCCGGTAAACCAGATGTCCTTGGCTAACCCGGACAAAGCGGGGTTGGTTTTCAGTTCTTCAGGACCATAGTCTGACGTGCCTGTTTTGCCGGCTTCTTGAAGCCCTGAGATCTTCGCGTAAACGCCGGTCCCGTTGGTCAACACGCCTTTAAGCATGTCGGTGATCATGTAGGCGGTGCTTGCCTTCATCGCGCGCGTACCGTTGCTGGTGAAGTTGGTGGTGCGGCCTTCCATGTCAACGACTTTGCGGACATAGGTCGGCTTGTAGTACGTGCCGCCGTTGGCAAAGGCGGAATAAGCGGCGGCTTCTTGCTCGGTGGTCACCGAAGCCCCGATGGCACTCGGGTAAACTCGCTGATTTTCTGGCAGCGTGATGCCCAAGCCTTTCAGGAAGTTCAGTCCCCTGGAAAGGCCAACCGCTTTCAGCGTCCGGCCGGCGACCGGGTTCCGCGATTTGACTAGGGCTTCCCGAATGGAAATCCGCCCCAAGAACTGGTGATCGATGTTGTTAACTGATACCGTGCTATTCGGCCACATGAATGGTTCATCTTCCATTTGCTGGTAGGTGGAGTAGTTGAGGTACTCAATTGCCGGGCCGTAGTCGAGCAGCGGCTTCATGGTCGACCCGTTGCTGCGGTCATTTTGCGTGGCCCGGTTGTACGCCAGGCGGACATCGCCAGTCTTGCGGCCGCCAATTTGGGCGATGACGTTGCCGTTGTTCGGGTTGGTGATGGTCACAGCGGTTTGCAGCGAGTCATTCGGGAACTGGACATACTTATCGGTGTTGACGATATCGTATAGCCGTTGCTGTGCCTTCATGTCGATGTTGGTGTAAATTTTGAGATTTTCGCTGTACGGATCGACGCCAGTTTTGGCCTTTACTTCCTTAATGACAGAGGTGAGGTAAGAGTCGATGACCTTATCGGTGCCGGTGTTGGTGGTTTGCGTCTTCTGCGGCACCAGACCGTCGGTGACAGGCTGGGCTTTGGCCGCATCGGCCTGGGCCTGGCTGATTTTCTTGTTCGTCACCATCGCGGAAAGCACTTCATTGCGGCGCGTGGTGGCGGCTTCTGGGTGCTGGTAAGGGTCGTAGCCCGCGGGGGACTGCGGCATACCGGCAAGCAGCGCCATCTGGGCGAGGTCGAGCTGCTTCAAATCCTTATTGAAGTAGTACTTCGCCGCGGTACCCATGCCGCGTTGCGCGTTGTCCATGTAGACTTTGTTGATGTAAAACTCGAGAATCTGTTCCTTGCTGTATGACTGCTCCAGTTTGATGGCCAGCCAGGCTTCCTGCGCCTTGCGCTTCAGCGTTTGGTCAGACGCCTTGGTGGAAAAAACAGACAGCTTGATTAGCTGCTGGGTCAAGGTTGACCCGCCTTGCAGACCTGAGCCGCGGCCGGTGACTCGGCCGACGACGTTGTTCATCGCGGCGCTGGCGATGCGAATCGGGTCGATGCCCCAGCGCTCTTGATAAAAACGCCGGTCTTCAATCGAGACCACGGCGTCTTTCAGCGTCTGGGGAATCTCATCGGCGTTCACATAAGTGCGACTTTCGACGCCGAGGGTGGTGATCGCATTGCCTGATTTATCATAAAGGGTGGAGCTGCCGCCAGATTTCAAGGCGGATTCCGTCACTTTGGGTGCGCTGGACGCATAATAGGCGAACAGGCCGATGCCGGCGACCACGCCAACCACAAAGATGATCAGCAGAGTTTTGAGTACCGTGAGCCAGCGCCGTTTTTTCTTCGGCTTGCGTGCTTGTTTGCGCGCCATGCGTGATGGTGTATTAGCCATTTTGAGTGCCTCTCTTCGTTTTGATCAACCAATCCACGCCGTCCAGGTAAGGGATCAGCGGCTGGAGCTTGGGGTGCAGCTCAAAGCCGGCCGTCTCGATGGCCTTGAGCGGAATCGACTTGCGCCCGTTGTTCAGGCTCTCGGTCCACCAGTGGTTCAAGTCGCTGACCGGGTAGACAAACAGCCGGTTCAGCGACACGAAGCGGATCAACGCAAAACAGATCCCGCCTTGGTCCAGGCAGGCATTGAGATGCCTGATCTGGTGCGGGTGGAAATTCTTGAGCGGGAAACTCTGCTTGTTTTTGGTCTCCTTGGCGTCAAAATCGACGTAGTAACCCTGGTAAACGCCATTGTAGTCGGTGGTCGAAGGGGTTTTAAAATAGGCCTCCTTGATCACTGCCTGACTGCGCTGGGGGTAGTCCACTTTGACAATCTGGATCGGGGTTGGTTTCTTATAAATGACCGCACGTTTGGCCGCGCGATAATATTGATTGCTAGCATTGAGTTCGGCTTCTAGCGTCATGCCGCGACCGCCGTAATTGACAGCGTCCTCGGCGGTTTGCTTGCCGCTCTCGTATGCTTTACCATTGGGGTAATGAATAGCCATATGTTCACGCTCCTAGCGCCATTATATCAATCTTGGCCGGTCGTGACCTAATGAGAAGGGAACCGTTATGCTGACACGCCTTTGGCTGACTGGGTATCGCTCGTGGGAACTAAGCACTCACGGGGAAGATGACCCCAAGATCACGGTGATTAAGTATAGTTTAAAAAATGCACTGATCCCACTTTTGGACGACGGCCTGAAGTGGGTCATTACCGGCGGTGAGCTTGGCATCGAGCAGTGGGGTGCCCAAGTGGCGCTCAGCCTGAAGCCGGATTATCCGGACTTGAAGGTGGCGGTCATGCTGCCATTTGCCGATTTCGGGCACCAGTGGAATGAGGACAATCAGAATCGTCTTCAGACGCTGCTGGCCCAAGTCGACTTCACTCAGCCGACCTCGAGCGCCCCATATCAAAACCCAAGGCAGCTCTCAGGTTACACACAGTTTATGCTGCATCACACGGACGGCGCGCTGTTGGTTTACGACCCGGATTTTGAAGGTAAGCCGCGGTTTGCGTACCAAGGCGCGCAGGCGGAAAGCAGCCGGCGCGCTTATCCGCTGACGTTGATCGGGATGGAAGACTTGGAAGAGGCTGCGCGCGACTGGGCCGAAAACCAGGCAAATGAGCAGTTTTAATGCGATTAGTGGTATGATACAATGGTTTCAGTAAGTCTTCGAATGAGGTGCTGGATATGGATAGCAAGGAAAATACATTCAGTGTTCAACTTGACCCTAAGGCCATTTTGGACAAGAATTTCAAAAAAGTCATGCGCGGTGACGATCCTGACGAGGTCGATGAATTTCTCGACCAAGTCATCAAGGATTACGAAAGCTACAACGCCGAGCTGGATCGTCTCAGCGAGGAGAATGCGCGATTGCGCAGTCGCGTTGACGAGCTGACCAAGCAGTTATCCGTTTCGAAGAACGTGGCCGCGGCCACACCGCAGCAGCCCAGTGCGACTGCAACCAACTACGACATTTTGAAGCGGCTTTCCAATCTGGAGCGTCACGTCTTTGGCAGCAAGCTTTCCGACGGCGGCCAAAGCACGCACGACGACCAGTCTGGAATCGATCAGTACTAAATTTGTGAATTCATTTGCAGTTCTCGAGTAATCGCGCCAGGCGTTTGTCTGGTGAGGAAAGTCCATGCCCGCCCAAGCTGCGATGCTTGGAGTGTTCGCGTCAGGCCCAATAAGCCTGAGTACCGTTTACGGTAACGGCGACCCAAAGCGCTAAGGCCTCGGCTATGCGTGAGTCGGTCTGAAAAGTGCCACAGAGACGATGCTGGCGGGAAACCGCCAGTCTGGAACGGGTAAACCCCGCGAGCGAGTAACCCAAACTTTGGTAGGGGCGCAAGGCCTAGGATATTGAACCGATGGCCCTAACAGCGAAAGCTGAGATAGATGATTACTGAAGGCACCTTGGCCTGACTTGGTGCTGGAACAAAACATGGCTTATAGAGAACTGCAAACAGGCGCGGCTCGGGGTATCCCCGGGCTGTTTTTTTGTAAGGTGCGAAAGGCAAGGTGCGCAGGGGTCGCGCACTTAGGAGAATGGGTAGCCTAGCTCGAGGCATTGCCGCCGCTTCTTCGCGGCGAGGCCTCGAGCGTAGCTAGCCACTTCCCCGTTGCGAACCCGTAGCCCGATTATGTAAGGTGCGAAGGGCTGGCGGTTTTAGCGGGATGGCTAGCCTAGCGCAAGGCATTGCCGGCGATTTTGGCCGGCGAGGGCTTGTGCGTAGCTAGCCACTCCCGCGTTGCGAGCCCGTAGCCCGATTAAAGTAAGGTGCGAAGACTTGGCGCACTTAGGGGGACAGGCAGCCAAGCCAGAGGCGTTGCCGCCGCTTTTTGGCGGTGAGGCCTCTGGCGTTGATCAGCTTGTTCGAGCTTTGCGAGCTACAAGCTGACATGCGTAGCAGCTAAGCGCTCGGGCGTTGTCGACCCAAAGCCCGATTAGATCAACAGGCGAAGGGCTGGCGGTTTTGTCCGTTAAGACCAGAAAACACGATCAGTCCCGGTCCAAAAAGCACCCACCAAAGCCGCATGTTTTACCTATTCGTTTCCGGTGACACGGCCCCTTTTCTGGGGTAACATTGAAACGACAGAAAAGGAGACTATTATGCAATATAAATTACTGGCCACCATGGCTTCCGGTCTGGAAGCCTTGACCGCGCGGGAGATCCGCGACCTGGGCTTCGACGAGCAAACCGATAACGGCAAAGTGTACTTTCAGGGCGACGAGACGGCCATTGCCAAGGCCAATGTATGGCTGCGCACTGCTGACCGCGTGAAAATCGTGGTCGGCCAGTTCACTGCCACCACTTTTGACGAGTTGTTTGAGGGCGTTAAGGCGTTGCCATGGGATCAGTACCTGCCGCTCGATGCTGCGTTTCCAGTGGAAGGCCGCAGCGTGCGCTCGAAGCTGCACTCCGAGCCTGACGTGCAGGCCATCACTAAAAAAGCCATCGTTGATAAACTGGCGACGGTTTACCACCGGCGCGGCCGCCTGGCAGAAACTGGGAAGACTTACCCGCTGGAAGTTTCGATTCTGCGCGATGTGGCGACGTTGACCATCGACACGACCGGGCCGAGCTTATTTAAGCGCGGCTACCGAATCGCCAAAGGGGAAGCGCCGCTGAAGGAAAACTTTGCGGCGGCGCTGGTCATGCTGACGAGCTGGCACCCGGACATGCCGTTTGTCGATCCGACTACGGGGTCCGGCACGATTCCAATCGAAGCGGCGCTGTGGGGCCTGAATATCGCCCCCGGGCTGCAGCGGCATTTTGCGTTTGAGAACTTCAGTTTCATGGATCCGCAAATTTTGCAGGACGTGAAGGATGAGGCAATGGACGCGGCGGACTTTGACCGAGAACTCGACATCCAGGGGTTCGACCTCGATCCGAAAATGATTGAAATCGCCCAGGAAAATGCCAAGCAGGCGGGCTTGGGCCAAACCGTTCGCTTCAAGCAGCTAGCGGTCAAGGATAACCGTCTCGACAACGACCAGCACGGGGTCTTAGTGGCCAACCCGCCATACGGGAAACGGCTTGGCGAGCTGGACGCGGCCCGCACGCTGTATCGTGAAATGGGCCAGGTCTACGGCGGGCTGACCAACTGGAGCCGCTACATTCTGACTGCCGACTTGGAGTTTGAAAAAGCCTTTGGGCAAAAGGCGACTAAGCGGCGCAAGCTCTACAACGGGACGATTCGCACGGATTACTTCCAGTTCTGGGCGCAGCGGCGCCATTAAAAGGAGCGCGTAATGAATATTTTGGCTTTGTACGGGCTGCCAAGCAGCGCGGCCGATGATTTTGCTGAGCATCCGGACTGGCACGTGATTTCAAAGGCTGCCTACACCAAAGACCAAGCCGAAAACATCGACGTGATATTAGGGTGGGACGCGGTCGGCGCTGAGCTGATTGCCGGGCCGAATCACGTTAAATTTGTTCAGGCCATGTCAGCGGGTGTCGATTACCTGCCATTGA
Source organism: Lacticaseibacillus sp. 53-4 (assembly GCF_016861805.1). NCBI lineage: Bacteria > Bacillati > Bacillota > Bacilli > Lactobacillales > Lactobacillaceae > Lacticaseibacillus > Lacticaseibacillus sp. 53-4. The sequence goes on along the minus strand of NZ_BOLT01000004.1, from coordinate 60,405 downwards.
CGCAGTTCCAGCAGCAAGGCATTCAACTGGCCAACACCAGCGGCATTCACGCTGAACCCATCGCGCAGTCGACCCTGGCCATGGTGTTGGCGTTTGCCCGCGGCCTGGTGCCATTTGCACGGCAGTGGGACAACGATGCCCGGCGGCCGGAAATGTGGCTGCCAGCCGGCAAAACGGCAGTGATTTTTGGCACCGGGCACATCGGCCGTGTGATCGCCCGCCGGCTCAACCAGCAGGGCATGACGGTGTGGGGAATCAGCCGGCACGGCAACGCCGCCGAGGGCTTTGCGAAGGTCGGCACCGATGAACAGGCCGCTGCTTTTGCGGAAAGTGCCGACGTGCTGATCAATGTGATGCCGCTGACCGCCACCACGCAGCACTTTTTCAACGTGAGTTTCTTCAATGGGCTGAAGCAGGCGCCGCTGTTCGTCAATGTTGGGCGCGGTCAAACCGTTGACACGGTGGCCCTGCGCAATGCGCTCCACGCCGGTCGCATCTCAGGGGCGGCGCTGGACGTCTTCGAGCAAGAACCGCTGCCCAGCACCGATCCGCTGTGGCAGGAGCCGCGCGTGCTGATCACGCCTCATATTTCGGGCACCGTGCCACACCTGCGTGAGGCGGTTTACCAAATTTTTAAACCGAACCTCGAGGCCTTGGCTGCCACGGGTCAGATCGTCAAAAATCGCGTCGACTTGACCGCCGGCTACTGATTTTTGCGGGGATAACGCGTATACTGAAAGCGTTATCAAAAGCACCCAAAAGGAGGTTCTTGCTCATGGCGCAACGCACCACTGAGATTATTGGCTTACTGGAGGACGCATTACTGACGAAGCGAAAGGTGTCGATCCACACCATCGATAAGAAAATCTTGAAGGGCATCATTGCCGAGATTCACCCGGCGACGGTCAAACCATATCAGGAGCGGAGCACGGTGATCATCGAAACGCCAAAAGGCGCTAAGCGGGTCCAGGAATACGCGATCACAAAAATCGCTTGGGCTTGACAAGGCGGCGGCACACACAGTGGTGCCGCCGTTTTTGTGCAACGTGCGCAACACAGGTGAAAACAACCCGGGCTTGCGCTATAATTAGCATTACATTAAACGCTGGTGAGAGCCGGCGAAGGGAGCGACAAGAAAATGGCTGAAGCACGATACCAGGATGATTTGTACGAAGCCGTCAACGGCGAATGGGAAAAGACGGCGGAAATTGCGCCAGACAAGACCGCGACAGGCGGCTTTAACGACCTCGCAGACGACGTCGAGGCGAAGCTGATGGCGGACTTTGCCGGCGTCAGCGACGGCAGCAAGCAGGCGCCGGATGCCTACTTTGCCGAGGCCGTAAAGCTTTACGACAAGGCCAAGGACTTCAAAGCTCGCGACCAGGCCGGTATCAAGCCGGCGCTGGACCGCTTGGTGCCGCTGAACGACACTTCGGACATCGCGGCGTTCAACGCCAAAGCCGCCGACCTGTCCGCCTCGCTGTTCCCAATGCCGTTTGAAACGGATGCGGAACCAGACCTCAAGGACACCAGCGTCAACAAGATCACGCTGACCGGCCCGGCCACCATTTTGCCTGACGTGCCTTACTACGCTGAAGACAATGAACAGGGCAAGGCGCTGCTCAAAGTCTGGGCAGACATGGTCAAGGAAATTCTGGCGCAAACGGATCTCAGCGAAGCAGACCAGGCGGCCTACCTGGACGATGCGCTGGCGTTTGACCGCGAGTTGGCCAAGCACGTAAAGACGCGCGAAGAGTGGGCAGACTACCCGAAGGCTTACAACCCGCAATCCTTCCAGGAAGTTGCCGACCAGCTCGGTGATTTTGACCTGGCCAGTTTTGCTAAGGACGCCTGGCCGGCAGTGCCGGACACGATCATCGTCGCCGATCCCCGTTTCTTGAAGGAATTCACGCAGCTGTTCTCAGCGGCAACGTTTGAGCGGTACAAGCACTGGGCCTATGTCTCTGACTTGGTTTCCAACACCGGGTACCTGAGCGAAGACCTGCGCCAGCTCGGCGGGAAGTTCGGTCGTGCGCTCTCCGGCAATCCGGAAGCGCCAAAGCAGATCAAGCACGCCTACCGCCTGGCCAACCGGGTCTTCTCGGAACCGGTCGGCATCTACTACGGTCGCACCTACTTCGGCGAAGAAGCCAAGCAGGATGTGACCCAGCTGGTCGAGAACATGATTGCGACCTACAAGCGCCGACTCGCCAACTCTGATTGGCTCAGTCAGTCCACCAAAGACAAGGCCATCGTCAAGCTCGACAAAATGGTCCTGAAAATGGGCTACCCGGAGCGCCCGAATGAAGTATACGACCGCATGCATGTGCAGGACGACCAAGGCCTGCTGGAAAATGTGATCCAGCTCGCCGAGGCGCGGCATGCCTTCAACGTTGAGCAGCTGACCAAGCCGGTCGACCGCAACGTCTGGAACATGCCAGGGCACCTGGTCAACGCCAGCTATGATCCGTCGCGCAATGACATCACGTTCCCAGCAGCCATTTTGCAGGCTCCTTTCTACTCCTTGAAGCAAACCGCCAGTGAAAACTACGGCGGGATTGGGGCCGTCATCGCCCACGAAATTTCACACGGGTTTGACAACAACGGGGCCCAATTCGACGAGTACGGCAACATGACGAACTGGTGGCAGGAAGCCGACTACGCCCACTTCAAAGAACTGACCCAGCAGATGATCGACGAGTTCGACGGGCTTGAAACGCCGGCGGGTAAGGTCAACGGCAAACAGATTGTCTCCGAAAACATCGCGGATGCCGGCGGCTTGGCCGCAGCCTTGGAAACCGCACAGAATCAGCCCGATGCCGACCTCAAGGCGTTCTTCACCAACTGGGCCCGGGTCTGGCGTCAGAAGTCCCGGCCGGAATACGCCAAGTTCATTTTGTCGATCGACGTGCACGCGCCGAACAAGTTGCGAGCGAATGTGCAGCCGCAGAACCTGGATGAATTTTACTCGACCTTTGACGTGAAGCCAGGCGATGGCATGTACACCGCCCCTGAAAAGCGCGTCCACATTTGGTAAACGAGGAAATTTTGGCGCGATATTCGCACCTGGAAACGGCCCGGCTCACGCTGCGGCCGTTTTTGCTGACCGATGCCAAGTCGCTGCTCGCCAACGGTCAAGATCCGCGCGCCAATCAGTGGACGCTGCGGTTTGCCGACTTGAGCGCCGCTCGGGCCAACATTCGCCGCTACTGGCTGGGGCAGCCGGCGGGCAAATGGGTGATCGAGCAAGACGGCGTGTTTCTCGGCGCCGTGGAGTGCCACTTGCACCCAGCCATCGATGGGGTGGAAATTGGCTACCTGCTCTTGCCTGAGTACTGGGGGCAGGGGTTTGCCACCGAAGCGGCCCGCGCGTTGATGCAGCTGGCGTTCGGGCCGCTTGAGGCGCAAAGCGTGTTGATTGGCTGCGATGAGGCGAATCACCGCTCTGCCGGGGTGGCGCAGCGCTTGGGGCTGCACCTGGGCTGGCTGGTGTTGGCGGCCCATCAAGACGCGGAAACCTGGTGGGTGCGGTATCGCTGACCGCTTGTCAATCTGGCCCAGATGGCTCACAGTAAAGGGGACAGCATCGCCTGCCAAAGAATGTATTGGAGGTTTATCATGCAAGCTTTTCGGTTAAATAATCAAACGGATTTGCGGTTCGGCCCGCTCAAAGAGGCGGACCTTAAAGCCGCGGTCAGCCAGTTCGGCGACCGCGTGCTCTTTGTTTACGGCGGTCATTCAATTAAAGCCAGTGGGCTGTATGACCGCGTCATCAAGGCCCTTTCTGGTCTGCACGTCACGGAGCTGCCGGGCATCGCGCCCAATCCCAAAATCGCTTCCGTGCGCGCCGGCAAGAAGCTGGCAAAGGCCAACAACATTCAGGTGATCCTGGCCGTCGGCGGCGGCTCGGTCATTGACGCATCCAAGGTAATCGGTGAGGCTGCGAACTACGCCGGCGACCCGTGGGACTTGGTGCTTGACAGCGAGCTGGGCAAAAGCACCCCGCAGCTGCCGATTGTTGACGTCGTGACGCTTGCCGCCACCGGTACCGAAATGAATATCAACGCGGTCATCTCCAATCCTGAGACCAAGCAAAAACTGGGGGCTCGCAGCAGTCGCACGCCGGCGGTATCATTCATGGACCCGACGTTGACCTTCACCGTTCCGGCGCGGCAAACCGCGGCCGGTTCGATGGATATTTTCAGCCACCTGTGTGAGCAGTATTTTGATCGCGAACCCGATAATGACGCCACCAAGGGCATGATCGAAGGGCTGATGCGCAGCGTGATCAAATGGGCGCCAGTGGCGATCAAGCAGCCGGATTCACTGCCGGCGCGTCAGAACCTCATGTGGACCGCCACCGCGGCGCTGAACGGCGAAATGGGGGCGGGCAACCGCAACGGCTGGTCCTGTCATGCCATGGAGCACGAGCTCTCCGCGTTTTACGACATCACGCACGGTGTCGGGCTGGGGATTTTGACCCCGCGCTGGATGCATTACGTCTTGACGTCTGATCCCACGACCACGGCGCTGTTTGCCCGGTTTGGCCGCAACGTCTGGCACCTGACCGATGCCGAAGAAGCGGATCTTGCCGGCCACGCGATTGCCAAGACGCTGAGCTGGATCACCAGCCTTGGCTTTGGCATGACGCTGCCGGAAGTGGGCATTGCGGACGATAAGAACTTCGCTCCAATGGCCCAAGCCGCTGCCAAGCGTTTAGGCAATGCCTACCTGCCGCTGGATGAAGCGGCGGTCACGGCCATTTACCAGGCCAGCATGACGCCTGGGTTAGCCTAGGCACAAAAATAGCGCTGATCACTTTTGATGATCAGCGCTATTATTTTGGCCTAGAACTTGTAGTCGTCGTCGCTCATGGCTTCGACTTCGCCCAAACGGTAGCCGTTGCCGACCTGGGAGAAGAAGTCGTGGTTCGACGTGGAGGTGGAGATCCCGTTCATGACGATCGGGTTCACATCCTCGGCGGTGTCTGGGAACAGGGGATCCTGACCCAGATTCATCAGCGCCTTGTTGGCGTTGTAGCGCAGGAAGGTGAGGACTTCATCGGTCCAGTCGGTCTTGGCGTACAAGTCGTTGGTGTAGCCTTCCTCGTTGGCGTAGAGGTCGTACAGCAGATCGTACATCCAGTCCTTCATTTTGCTTTGCTCGTCTTCTGAGAGCTCGTTAAAGCCAAGTTGGAACTTGTAGCCGATGTAGGTTCCGTGAACGGACTCGTCGCGAATGATCAGCTTGATGATCTCTGCAACGTTGGTCAACTTGTTGTTGCCCAGGTAGTAAAGCGGGGTGAAGAAGCCGGAGTAGAACAGGAAGGTTTCCAGGAAGACTGATGCGACCTTTTTCTCCAGCGGCGAACCGTTGTGATAGATGTCGTTGATCTTGTTGGCCTTGTACTGCAGGTGTTTGTTGGAGTTGGTCCAGTCAAAGATCTCATCGATTTCTGCCGGGGTATTCAGCGTGGAAAAAATCGTCGAGTAGGACTTTGCCTGCACGGACTCCATGAACTGGATGTTGTTCAGCACCGCGCGCTCCTGCTGGGTGCGAATATTGTCCATCAAGCTGCGCATGCCGTCCTGGCTTTGCAGGGTATCCAGCAGCGTGAGGCCGCCAAAAACATGGCCGACGACCCACTGCTCGTCTGAGCTCAAGGTGCGCCAGTCATCCAGGTCGTTTGACACCGGGATCCGGGTATCGAGCCAAAACTGCTCGGTCAGCTTTTCCCAGGTCGCCTTGTCGATCTGGTCTTCAATGTCGTTCCAATTGATCGCAATGTACTGCTTTTCAGCCATTTTGCCACTCCTTAAAATTGTTTGCCGCAAGACTCGCAAAAGGCAGGGCCAAGCCATGCCCGCTGCGGTTTAAATCGAGCAAGATTCGCAAGCGTTCGAACCGATTTCTTCCTGGTCATCCGTGTAAGTCCGGATGTAGTAAATCGACTTGATGCCCTTGTGGTGTGCGTAGTTGCGCAGAATGTTCAAATCGCGCGTGGTCATCTTGTTGGTGCGACCCTTTTTCCATGGGTACATGCCTTCTGGAATCGTGGAGCGCATGAACAAGGTGAGGGACATGCTTTGGTCAACGTGCTGCTGGGCCTCGGCGTAAACGTCGATTTCCTTGCGCATGTCGATGTCGTAGGCACTCTTGTAATAAGGCATCGTGTCGTTGGAAAGGCCAGGAGCGGGATAGTAGATCGTCCCGATTTTCTTTTCCTGGCGGTCCTCAATGCGGTTGACGATCGGCTGCAAGGAGGCGCTGGTGTCGTTGATGTAAGAGATCGAGCCGTTCGGGGCGACAGCAAGACGGTTCTGGTGATACAAACCATCCTTCATGACCGCGGCTTTTAGATCAGCCCAATCCTGCTGCGTCGGGATTTTCACGTTTTTGAACAGCTCCTGAACCTTTGCGGTCTTCGGCGCCCAGGTCTGGTTGACGTACTTGTCGAAATACGAGCCATCGGCGTACTTGCTGGCCTTGAAGTTGTGGAAGGTCTCACCGCGCTCTGCGGCGATCTTGTTCGACGCCTTCAGGGTGTAATAGTTGAGCAGCAGGAAGTAGATGTTGGTGAAGTCGAGCGACTCCTCGTCCCCATACTGCATGTGGTTCAAGGCAAAGTAGGTGTGCAGGCCCATTGCGCCCAGGCCGATGGAGTGGGCGAGGTGGTTGCCGTGTTGAACCGACGGCACGACATCGATGTTGCTGCTGTCGGTGACATAGGTCAACGCGCGCACCATGGCCTCAACACTCTTGCCGAAGTCCTGGCTCTTCATGAGGTTCGGAATGTTAGTTGAACCCAGGTTGCAGGAAACATCGGTGCCCATCACGTCGTATTCCTGCTTGTTGTTGATCACGCTTGGCGTTTGCACCTGCATGATTTCCGAGCACAGGTTGGACATGATGATCTTGCCGGCGATCGGGCTGGCGTCGTTAGCGGTATCAATGTTAACGATGTACGGGTAGCCGGATTCCTGCTGGAGCTTAGAAATTTCGTTTTCCAGGTCGCGGGCCTTGATCTTGTACTTCTTGATCTTGGGGTTGGCGACCATGTTGTCGTATTCCTTGCTGATGTCAACGTAGGAGAATGGCTGGCCGTACTCGCGCTCCACGGAGTAAGGGGAGAACAGGTACATGTCAGCGTCTGCGGCAACCAGTTCGTAATACTTGTCTGGTACGATCACGCCGAGGCTCAGGGTCTTGACGCGGTACTTTTCGTCGGCGTTTTCCTTCTTGGCGCCCAGGAAGCTAATGATGTCTGGGTGGAAGACGTTCAGGTAAACGACCCCGGCCCCTTGGCGCTGGCCCAGCTGGTTAGAATAGGAAAAGCTGTCTTCCAGCAGCTTCATGACTGGCAGCACACCGCTGGCTGCGCCTTCGATGCCCTTGATCGGGGCCCCGGCTTCGCGCAGGTTCGACAGGGTCAAGCCGACCCCGCCGCCAATGCGGGAAAGCTCCAGCGCTGAGTTCACGGCGCGGCCGATGGAGTTCATATCATCGGCGATCTGCAGCAAGAAACAGGAAACCAATTCACCGCGGCGCAAGCGGCCGGCGTTCAGGAACGACGGGGTGGCCGGCTGGTAGCGCTGGTGGATCATTTCATCCGCCAGGGCCATCGCCAAGTCTTCGTTGCCATCCGCAAAGTACAGGGCATTCGAAAAGACGCGGTCTTTGAAGTCTTCCAAGTAGTACTGGTTGTCATCCGTCTTCAAGGCGTATTGGGCGTAAAACTTGTACGCCGCCATGAAGGACTTGAATTGGAACCCGGCGTTGGTCAGAAAATCGTTGATCTTTTCCAGGAAGGCTGGACTGTATTTATCCAGCATGGCCTTTTCGTAGTACTTGTTTTTGACCAAGTAGTCGAGCCTGTCCTGAAGGGAGGCGAAATGTTTGGTGTTTGGCGTCACATTCTCTTCAAGAAAGGCCGCCAGGGCCTGCTTATCTTTGGCCAGCGGAATCTGGCCATCAACGGGGATGTTGATCTCATTATTCAAGGCGTAGTATGAAACGTCTTCTGGTTTCAGCGTGCTTAATGCCATAATGTCACCACTTTCACAAAGTTAGGGAGATGAAAAAAGCTGGCCGATTAGCCAGCCAGCTGCTTCAATGCTTCTGGGCGGAACCCGTAGAAGGATTGCAATCCGTCAGCCTCAAGGACCGGCACAGCCTGGAAGCCTTTATCTTTCAAGTAGCTGATGTATTGAGGCTCTTCGTTAATGTTGTGTTCGGTGAATTGAATGTTGTGGGTCCGCAGGTAGTTCTTCGTCATGCGGCACTGCGGGCAGCCGTTCTTGGTAAACAATGTAATATTGCTCATATCAATCACTCTTTCTTGTTATCTTATGGGACTATCATACTCAATGTTGGGGGTGCGGTCAAGCAAAAACACCACATCTTGTGGCCAACGGATTTTCAGGCCTCAAGGTGTGGTGTTAAAGGTTTTGTACGTTTAGTATACCGCGACTGTCCAAATAAAAATAGCCTTTGGACACTATTTTTTTGTAAGTTTCTCAGGGTCCGGCCATTGACCTATAATAAAGACACAAGGTATCGGAGGTGAAAACATGAGTGATGACAAAAAAGCGGACGAAGCTGCCGCTGTCGACATGGTGGATGGCCTCATCGATTACGCCAGCAAGCACGGAATCAAAAGCCGCGACCTCGCGAAAACCCTGATCGAAGCCACTAAAAATGGCTTGGAAGGGGTCGATGCCCTGTTCAAAGATGGGGGCCTGGAGCGGCGAAGCGTTGAAGACCTTGCCACGGGGTATTTGATCGATCGCTATCACCTGGAAGGCGACGAACTGAAGGCCCGCCACGACGAAATGGTCAAGGCGGCTTTGGAGACGTTGCGCAAGCGTCCGGAAGCATTTGATAAATGGGTCAAATAAACCAGACTGAGAGATATACACGTTTAGTCCGAAACACAAGCGCCCCTGAGCTGCGATTCGTCTTAGAATCGCGACCCAGGGGCGCTGGCGTACTTTGGAAATTGAATAAGAGACACGTTTTTTGCTCTCTGATTGGTTACAGCACAGGGGAGAGAAGCCGTGAGAAATACTGCTTGAATCGCAGCCAGTGGCCTTGACTCTTGATCAGCGCCGGCGTCAGCAGCTGACTGTGCTTCAAGTCCTCATCAAACGCCGCCGTCAGCTGCTCAGCAATTTTGGCGTCGTAGATAAACGCGTTGACTTCAAAATTCAGCTTAAACGAGCGAATATCGAAGTTGGCTGAGCCGACACTGGCGACCACATCGTCGATCACCAGGGTCTTGGCGTGCAGGAAGCCGTTTTGGTAGTGGTAGATCTTAATCCCGTAGCGGCTCAGGTAATTGGCGTAGTACTGGGTCGCCCGGAAGATAAAGGGGTGATCGGGCATGTCCGGCACCATCACCTGGACGTCGATGCCGGCCAAGGCGGCGGTGATCAGCGCGTCCATGGCCGTGTCGTCGGGGATCAGGTACGGCGTCTGCAGGCGAATCGACTTGGTCGCGCTGGCGATCATCTTCACATAGCCGTACTTGATCTGCTGCGCGGAGGAATCTGGGCCGCTGGCGACGATTTGCATCGGCGCGCTCCCCAGGTGAATGTGGCGCGTCGCCAGATTTTCCGGCGACAGCGGCGCGACATCGATGTCGTAAGGCTCGGCCTGATCATCCGGCACGGTCGCATTCCAGTCCATCAGAAACTGCACCTTCAGCGCGTACACCGTATTGCCGCGAATGCGCAGGTGCGTGTCGCGCCAGAACCCGAATTTCTTTTTGCGGGACACGTACTGGTCGCCGACGTTAAAGCCGCCGATGAAGCCGATGTCGTCGTCGATCACAACGATTTTGCGGTGCAGCCGGTAGTTCAGCCGAAAATCGGTGATGAGGTGCTGCGAGGAAAAGTAGGCTTCCGCCTTGGCCCCAGCGGCCAACAGCGGCGCCCAGAACTTTTTGTTTGCGCCAAGGGAACCCCAGGCGTCGTAAAGGACCAGGACCTTGACGCCTTGCTTGGCTTTCTTGATCAACAGGTCCCGGAACTGGTTGCCCAGCTCGTCGTTGTAAAAGGTGTAATACTCCACAAAGACGTGGTCCGTCGCCGCTTCGATGTCTTCAAAAAGCTTGGCAAACTTTTTTTTGCCGTCGAAGAACAGGTCGACTGAGTTATCCCCCAGCACCGGCGCGCTGGCCGTGTTAAGAAACAAGGTGGTCAGCTCCTTGGCGGCCGTTGAGGTCACCGCGGCCGGCAGCAGGCGGCCGTGGGTGTTGGCGTGCTTTTGCATCGCCACAAAGGCCTTGGTCCCGCGTCGGTACTCGGTTTGGATCGCGTGCACCTTTTTGGTCGAGAGGCCGCGGCCAGCAAACAGGTAAATGCCAAACCCGATCACCGGCAGAAAAATCAGCACCAAAAGCCAAGCCCAGGTCGTGGAAATATCGCGCACCGACCGGAGCACGGTGAAAATGGCTGCAATGGTGTTGAGCAGCAGCACCAGTAAAATGATGATTGTAAGAAGAGACATGCACGCACCGCCTTTAATCGATTGATCGCCCGGCAAGCCGCCGGACCTCGTCTGTGGCCAATTTTGCCACGTCCGCAGGTAAAGGACAACCTGCATCGCCCTGTGACTTCATTATATAGAAGCAGTCAGGCGTAGTGCCACGAGTGGGCCTACCGTGCGGCCGCTTCCGCCTCATGCAGCCCTTGCTGGGCCAGCATGTGGGCCCCACGGTTGGCGTGGTCAGGGACCCACTGCCACAAGACCCACGAGAATTGCTTGGTCAAGGCGGTCAATTCTGTGACATAATCACCATAGTGCTTGGCGTAATGCTTATCCAGCGCCTCGATTACGAGCTTAGAATCACTGTAAAAGGTGACCGGACCAGTCAGGCCCAAGGCCAGCAGGCGCCTGAAGCCGGCAATGGCGGCCTCAAACTCCGCCTCATGATTGCTCATTTCGGGAAGCGGTAAGTGGGTCTGATCCTGCTGCCCTTCGGCGATGATCAAAATACCGATCCCGCCGAGTCCAATATTGCCTTTTGTCGCTGCATCTGTGTATAGTTTATTCATCGTTCTCCTTAAGGAAGTGGCTGTGTGAAAAACCGATTTTACGTTCAACCGGGCTGGCTCGATTTTACCATGTTTTGGGCCTTCATCATGATCGGCGTGAGTTTTGCCGTGGTCTTGCAAATGGAACTCATCGGCTACGGGCCGGTCAGCTGGCCGGCTGCCGCGCTCCTGGTGGTCGTGCTGGCGCTCGCGGCGTTGCAGATTCAACGCTCCCGCCTGGTGGTCGGCGCTGGCCGCGTCACGCTGCGCCGACTTTTACCTGGCAACTCACTGCAGATCGCACCTGAAGACGTGACGGCGGTGGCCTGGAAGAAGCAGACTTGCACACTGGTGACGCGGTCTTACGGTAAAATTACGTTTATTCATTTTGGCCATAATGACGCACTCAAGCAGGCATTGGCAGCCGTGCTGCCAGAAAGGGGTTAGTCGTGTCAGACATCGAAATTGCGCAGGCAAACGAACAAAGTGAAATGAAGCCGATCGAGGAGATCGGCGCTATGGTCGGCCTCACCCCAGACGAGCTCGAGCCTTACGGACGCAGCAAGGCCAAATTGACGCTTGCCGCGATGAAGCGGCTCAAAAGCAAGCCCTTGGGCAAGCTGGTGCTGGTCACCTCGATCAACCCGACCCCGGCCGGGGAAGGCAAGTCCACCGTGACCATCGGGTTAGGCGACGCGCTGCGCCTGCGTCAGCAAAACGCGGTGATCGCGCTGCGCGAACCCTCGCTGGGCCCGGTCATGGGCATGAAGGGCGGCGCCACCGGGGGCGGCTACTCCCAGGTGGTGCCGATGGAAGACATCAACCTGCACTTCACCGGTGACATGCACGCGCTGACCACTGCAGTCGACACGCTGGCGGCGCTGATCGACAACCACCTGCAGCAGGGCAACCAGCTGAACTTGGATCCGCGCCGCATCCAGTGGCGCCGCGTCCTGGACATCAACGACCGCGCACTGCGCCACGTCACCATCGGCCTGGGCGGCGTTACCTCAGGGGTGCCGCGTGAAACCGAGTTTGACATCACCGTTGCGAGCGAACTGATGGCGATTTTGTGCTTGGCAGATGGTCTTGGCGACTTGAAGCGCCGCATCGCCAAAATTGTCATCGGCTACACCTATGACCGCAAGCCGGTCACCGTTGATGACCTCGGGGTGACGGGCGCGATCGCGATGCTGCTGAGGGACGCGGTCAAACCAAACCTGGTGCAGACGCTGGCACACACGCCGGCCTTGATTCACGGCGGCCCGTTTGCCAACATTGCCCACGGGTGCAATTCGATCATCGCGACGCGGGCGGCGCTTGAAATGGGCGACATTGCACTGACCGAGGCCGGTTTTGGGGCCGATCTGGGCGGCGAAAAGTTTATGGACATTACCGCCCCGGCGCTGGGCAAAACGCCTGATGCGGTCGTGATTGTGGCGACCGTGCGCGCGCTCAAGTACAACGGCGGTCAGAAGCTGGCAGACCTCAAAACGGAAGATCTTGCCGCGCTGGAAAGCGGCTTTGCCAACCTCAAGCGCCACATACACAACATGAAACGCTACGGGGTTCCCGTCATCGTCGGCATCAACCAGTTTACATCGGACACGCCGGCCGAAATCAACCGGCTGGTTGAGCTTTGTGAGCAAGAAGGTACGACTGCCATTCCCGCCGACGTTTGGGGCAAAGGCGGCCAGGGTGGCCTAGCGTTGGCTGATGCGCTGCTCGCCGTGCTCAAGCAGCCGGCTGACTTCCGGCCGCTTTACGCCAATACCGATGCGGTTAAAGATAAGATCAACACGATCGTCACCCAAATTTACGGCGGCGCCAGTGTCGACTATGATCACAAGGCGGAGTTGGCGCTGCGGACCATCACCAAAAATGGTTGGTCTGACCTGCCAATCTGCATGGCCAAGACCCAGTACAGCTTTTCCGATAATGCCAAGGCGTTAGGCGCGCCATCTGGCTTCACCATTAACGTCCGCGACGTGACCCCGCGGCTCGGCGCCGGGTTCCTAGTCGTGATGACCGGCACCGTGCTCACCATGCCGGGGCTGCCCAAACAGCCCGCGGCCTTGAACATGGATGTCTCGGACGACGGTGTAATCTCAGGGTTGTTCTAACAAGGAGAGAATATGGTTTTATATCTGTTACTGGCAGCGGCCTTAGTAGTCGTCGATCAAGTGGTCAAAGCGTGGGTCGTCGCCCACCTCGCAGTGGGGGAAACCGTCGCGTTTCTGCCTGGCCTTGCGCTGACCCACCTGCAAAATGACGGTGCCGCCTTTTCAATGCTGCGCGGCCAGCAGTGGTTCTTTTACCTGATCACAGTGGTTTCTTTGATCGTCGTGTACTGGCTCTGGCGCGATGCCGGTCGCAGCCGGTTCTACAAACTTGCGCTGGCGCTGATCCTTGCCGGCACCATTGGCAACTTCATCGACCGCGTGCGCTTTGGCTCGGTCACGGACATGTTCGAAACCACGTTCATGAATTTCGCTATTTTTAATGTGGCGGATGCTTGCCTGACCGTCGGCGTCGTCATGGTGGTCATTTACCTGTTGTTCATCGATGGAAAAGGGGAAAAATCACGCTAGAATTGACCATCACGACGCAACGCGGCCGGCTGGACAAGGTGATCGCCGACAATTTTTCGGACATCTCCCGCTCGCAGGCGCAAAAATGGCTGGCCGCCGGGCTGGTGACGGTGAATGGCAAGGCGGCCAAGGGTAAAGAGCAGGTGAGCACCGGCGACGTGATCCGGCTTGATCCCCCCAAACCCAAACCGCTTGAAGCTGTCCCGCAGGACATGCCACTGGACATCATTTACGAAGACGACCAAGTGATTGTGGTCAACAAACCGCAAGGCATGGTCGTGCATCCTGCCCCCGGCCACCCCGATGGGACCTTGGTCAACGGGCTGCTGTTTCACACCAGTTTTTCCGGCATTAACGACGTGCTGCGGCCTGGCATCGTGCACCGCATTGACAAGGACACCAGCGGGCTGCTCATGGTCGCCAAAACGGCGCAGGCGCAAGTCAGCCTGTCCGCCCAGCTGAAGGCCAAGACGACCAAGCGTGAGTACTGGGCGATTGTCCACGGCGCGTTTCGCGACGAACAAGGCACCATCGACGCACCGCTGGCCAGAGACCCCAAGGACCGCAAACGCCAGGCCATCGTGCCAGGTGGGCGGCGCGCAGTCACGCATTACCAGGTGCTGGAGCAGTTTCCCCACTACGCGCTGATCAAGTGCGTGCTGGAAACCGGGCGCACCCACCAGATCCGCGTGCACATGGCTTCGATTCACCACCCGCTGGCCGGCGACCCGCTGTACGGCCCGCGGGTCACGCTGCCGGGTGCAGGTCAGTTCCTGCACGCCCGCACGCTGGGGTTCGTTCATCCGACAACCGGCAAATTCATGGAATTTTCCGTTGAGCCGCCAGCGCTGTTTCAAAAAACTTTGGCGGATCTGCGCGCTGGGATTGACAAGACCAGGCGCGTTCGCTAGACTGAGAACAACTTGATAAAGCACCTTTAACTAAGTCCAGAGAGGCTTGGAAGGGCACGTGTTTGCTGCGGCAAACGAAATTTTCGGCCAAAAGCCGCCTTCTATACCCGAACTGGATATGGCAGGCGGCTTTTTCGTGCAGAAAAGGGGATCATTATGGCAAAACAAGTAGTGGATGCAGTGACCATGCAGCGTGCGTTGACGCGCATCTCGTACGAAATCATCGAGCAGAACAAGGATCTGTCCGATCTGGTCATCGTGGGAATCAAAACCCGCGGGGTGTACCTGGCCAACCGGATCGCCGCGCGCTTGAATCAGTTGGAAAACTTGGCTGTGCCGGTCGGCGACCTCGACATTCGCCTGTATCGCGACGACGTGCACACCGCCGACTACCGGATGCAGCCGGACGTGAAGGGCTCAGACCTGCCGGTATCAATCACCAACAAGCATGTCATCCTGGTTGACGACGTCATTTTCACCGGCCGCACGATTCGCGCCGCGCTGGACGCCTTGATGGATCAGGGCCGGCCGCGCCAGATCAGCCTGGCCGTCCTGGTCGATCGCGGCCACCGCGAGCTGCCGATCCGGCCAGATTTTGTCGGCAAAAACATTCCGACTTCCCGCCACGAGGAAATTAACGTGCAAGTAAAGGAAATTGACGGGCAGGACGGCATCAGCATCGCCCAGCTGGAGGCATAGCATGGCCAAATTTCATGATGATGACGCAGTTTTAGACATTCACGATAAACCTGGCTTCGGTCAGTGGGTGGGCCTGTCCATCCAGCACTTGTTCGCCATGTTCGGCTCCACGGTGCTGGTGCCGATCCTGGTTGGCCTGGATCCCAGCATTGCGCTGTTTTCCAGCGGGGTCGGCACGCTGATTTACATCCTGATCACGCGCGGCAAGATTCCAGCCTACATGGGCTCCAGTTTCTCCTTCATCGTGGTGATGCAGTCGCTGATGAAAACCACCGGCTACCCGGGCATCGCGCAGGGCACTATCGCCGTCGGGTGCGTGTACCTGATCGTCGCCTTAATCGTGAACTTCGCCGGATCCGCCTGGATCGATAAGGCGCTGCCGCCGATCGTGGTGGGGCCGATCGTCATGGTCATCGGCCTGAGTCTGGCCGGCACTGCCGCGACCGACGCCACCATGCGCGCCGTGTCCGCGACCAAGAGCGTGTACGACATCCGCTACTTTGCCGTCGCCATGCTGACGTTGGCCTTCACGATCATTTACAACATGTACTTGAAGAAGTTCATCAGCCTGCTGCCGATTCTGCTGGGGCTGATCACCGGCTATGTCATCGCCTTGCTGTTCGGCATCGTGGACTTCACGCCGGTCATGCAGGCCAAGTGGTTCTCACTGCCGGCGTTTCAAATTCCGTTTCTCACGTACCAGCCCAAGTTTTACTGGGGCGCGGTGCTCTCGATGGCGCCAATCGCCTTCGTCACGATGACGGAGCACATGGGGCACATCATGGTGCTCGATGAAATGACTCACCGCAACTTCTTCAAGGATCCTGGCCTGAACCACACGCTGGCCGGAGACGGCACAGCCTCCATCATCGCCGGGTTCGTCGGCGGCCCGCCAGTCACCTCATACGGTGAAAACATCGGGGTCATGGCGATGACCAAGGTCCACAGTGTGTACGTGCTGGCCGGCGCTGGCATGTTCGCGGTGCTCTTCGCCTTCATCGGCAAGCTCAGCGCCTTGATCCGCACCATTCCAAGTCCGGTCATCGGCGGCATCTCATTTCTGCTGTTCGGCGTCATCGCCAGCAACGGGCTCAAGGTCCTGATCGACAACAAGGTCGATTTTAATAAGAAACGCAACCTCATGATCGGCTCGACTATCCTGGTCATCGGGATCGGCAACGCCAGCCTGCAATTCGCCGGCTACACCTTCTCGGGGCTGGCCATCGCCACCGTGATCGGCATTTTGTTGAACTTCATTCTGCCGCAGCAAGCAGCCAACGAGGAGGAACCTGTCGATGCTAAAAAACTTTGAGCATTTTGTTTCGGAAACCCAAGTCACCCCTGAACTTGCCGAAAGCCTGATCGATCGAGCCGAGGCCTTCAAGCAGGGGGCCACGCCGGCAGTCGCAACGCCGTACTACGCGGCCAATCTATTCTTTGAAAACAGCACGCGCACGCACACCAGTTTTGAAATGGCCGAGCGCAAACTGGGCATGACGGTGATCCCGTTTGATCCCGGCCATAGCTCTGTCACCAAGGGCGAAAGCCTGGAGGACACACTGCGGGCGCTTGCCGCGATTGGCATTCAAGTCGCGGTGATCCGCCATTCTCAGGACAACTACTACCAGCCGTTGATCGAAGCCAATGTGCCGCTGCACATTGTCAACGCCGGCGACGGGGCCGGCCAGCACCCGAGTCAAATGATGCTGGACCTGATGACCATTCGCGAGGAGTTCGGGCACTTCAAGGGCCTGCACGTCGGCATCGTCGGTGACTTAGCCCACTCCCGGGTGGCGCGGTCGGACATGGCCATGCTGACGCAGCTGGGCGCCACTGTCAGTTTTTCCGGGCCGAAAACTTGGTACACCAAGGACTTTGAGCAGTACGGTGACTATGTGCCGCTGGATGACCTGATTCCGCAGGTCGACGTCTTGATGTTGCTGCGGGTTCAGCTGGAGCGCCTGACCCCAGCAGAAAAGGCGGAATTTTCTGCTGAGTCTTACCATGAACGCTTCGGCATTAACCAGGCGCGCTACGACCAGATGAAGCCCGGCGCCATCATCATGCATCCGGCGCCGGTCAACCGCGGCGTCGAGCTCGCCTCTGACCTGGTTTTGGCCGAACGGTCGCGGATCTTTAAGCAGATGCACAACGGCGTGTTCATGCGCATGGCCATGCTGGAACTGGTATGCGGAAAGTAGGAGGTCATCATGCATACACTGATTAAAAACGCCAAGGTGATGGGCCCACAGTCCTTCACTGGGGACATCCTGATTGCAGACGGCAAAATCAGCGCGCTCGGCCGGCACCTGTTTGCACCGGCTGACGCCACCATCATTGACGCCCAGAACAATGCGGTCCTGCCTGGACTCGTCGACGTGCACGTGCATTTTCGCGAACCGGGCTTTGAGCAAAAGGAAACCATTAAAACCGGCGCGGCCGCGGCCGCGCACGGCGGCTTCACCACCGTGGTCGCCATGCCCAACCTGAACCCGGTGCCGGACAACGTCATCGACCTGCGCCAGCTGATCAAGAAAAACCACAGCGACGCCAAGATTCACGTTGAGCAGTTTGCGGCGATTACGAAGGGGCTGCACTCCAATGAAATCGATGATTACCAGGCCCTGAAAGACGCTGGTGCGCTGGGCTTTTCCAACGACGGGGTCGGCATCCAGGACGCGGCCACGATGTACCAGGCCATGCAGGCGGCCGCAAAAGTTGACGCGCCGATTGTCGCCCACATTCAGGACGACGGGCTGATGGCCGGCGGTGTGATCAGCACGGGTACCAAAGCCAACGCCTTTGGGCTGCCAGGCATCAACCACGTCAGCGAATCCGCCCAGCTGGCCCGCGACCTGACGCTGGCCGAAGCGACCGGCGTGCACTATCACGCCTGCCACGTTTCGACCAAGCAAAGCGTCGAGCTGATCCGCGACGCCAAGGCGCGCGGGGTTAACGTCACCGCCGAGGCCACGCCGCACCACCTGCTGCTGGACTACGAACACATTCCAGCCAACGATCCGAACTACAAAATGAACCCGCCGCTGCGGGCCGAAATGGACCGCATGGCGCTGATCGATGGGCTGGAAGACGGCACCATCGACATGATCGCCACCGACCATGCGCCGCACACGGCAGCGGACAAGGCAGGAGACTTCAGCACGGCCGCCTTTGGCATCGTTGGCAGCGAAACGGCCTTCGCGCTGCTTTACACCAGCCTGGTCAAAAGCGGGCGCTTCACGCTCGACCAGCTGATTGAGTGGATGAGCACAAACCCCGCCAAGGCGTTTGGGTTGCCCGCCGGCAGCATCGGCATCGGTCAACCCGCTGACCTGACGATCATCGATTTGAACAAGCAGTACAAGATCGATGCCAACACGTGGTTGTCGAAGGGGCGCAACAGTCCGTTCATCGGGCGCGAAGTCTCTGGCCAGGTGCTTTATACGCTGGCCGATGGGCAAATCGCATACAAGGAGGAGAACCAGTGAAACGCTATTTGATCCTTGAAGACGGCTCAGTTTTTCCTGGGGAAGGGTTTGGTGCCGAAACGGTCACTACCGGCGAAATCGTGTTTAACACCGGGATGAGCGGCTACCAGGAAACTATCACCGACCAAAGCTACAACGGGCAGATCATCACCTTTACGTATCCGTTGATCGGCAACGCCGGCATCAACCGGGACGACTACGAAAGTATTAACCCGACCGCCAAAGGGGTGGTGGTGCACGAGGCCGCCCGTGTCACTGGCAACTGGCGCGCGCAGATGACCCTTGACGAATTTTTGCGGCGCAAGCACATCCCCGGCATTGCCGGCATCGACACACGGGCGTTGACCAAGCGCCTGCGCGAGGCTGGGACGATGAAGGCCAGCATCGTTGACGCGGCCGATGAGCACGCGTTCGATCAGCTGCGAGCGCTGGTCCTGCCGAAAAACCAGGTTGCCCAGGTCGCAACGACCCAGGCCTACCCGGCACCGGGCACCGGCAAGGACATCGTGGTGGTGGACTTCGGACTAAAGCACAGCATCCTGCGCGAGCTTTCCAAGCGCGAGTGCAATGTGACCGTGGTACCGCCGACCATTACGGCCAGCGAGATCCTCGAGCTGAATCCGGACGGGGTGATGCTGACCAACGGCCCTGGCGATCCCAAAGACGTGCCAGGCGCTTTGGACATGATCCGCGGCGTGGAAGGGCACATTCCGATGTTTGGCATCTGCTTAGGCCACCAACTGTTTGCGCTGGCCAACGGCGCCGACACTTTTAAGATGAAGTACGGCCACCGCGGCTTCAACCACCCGGTGCGCGAGATTGCGACCGGCCGCATCGACTTCACCAGTCAGAACCACGGCTACGCGGTCGACCCGAACTCGATCGACCCTGATCAGCTGCTGGTCACGCATGAGGAGATCAATGATCACACCGTCGAAGGCCTGCGCCATCGCTTGTACCCGGCGTTTTCGGTCCAGTTTCATCCAGACGCGGCGCCTGGTCCTCACGATGCCGCGCATCTATTCGACGAATTCATGGAAATGATGGACGCCTTTTCGGCCAACAAAGGAGCGAGTCATGCCAAAACGTACTGATATTCACAAGATTCTGGTCATCGGGTCAGGCCCCATCATCATCGGGCAGGCTGCGGAATTCGATTACTCAGGCACCCAGGCCTGCCTGGCGCTGCGTGAGGAAGGCTACGAAGTCGTGCTGGTGAACTCCAACCCGGCAACCATCATGACCGACAAGGAAATCGCGGACAAGGTTTACATCGAGCCGCTGACGACTGAGTTTGTCAGCCAGATTTTGCGCAAGGAGCTGCCAGATGCCATCCTGCCGACCATTGGCGGCCAGATCGGCCTCAATCTGGCGATGGCCCTGGCCAACTCGGGCATTCTTGACGAACTGCACATCGAACTGCTCGGCACCAAGCTCAGCGCCATCGACCAAGCCGAGGACCGTGAGCTGTTCAAGAACCTGATGCAAAAGCTGCACCAGCCGATCCCCGAGTCCGCCATCGCCCATAACTTCGACGAGGCCAAGGCGTTTGCGGAAAAAATCGGCTACCCGGTCATCATCCGGCCCGCCTTCACCATGGGCGGCACCGGCGGCGGCATTGCCAAAACCGAGGCCGAGCTGCGCACCATCACTGAAAACGGGCTGAACCTGAGCCCAGTGACTCAGGTCCTGGTCGAGCGGTCGATCGCCGGGTTCAAGGAAATCGAATTTGAGGTCATGCGCGATGCCGCCGACAACGCCATCGTGGTCTGCAACATGGAAAACTTCGACCCCGTCGGCATTCACACCGGTGATTCGGTCGTGTTCGCTCCGGTGCAGACACTGACCGACAAGGAAGTGCAGATGCTGCGCGACGCCTCGCTGAAAATCATCCGGGCACTGAAAGTCGAAGGCGGCTGCAACGTGCAGCTGGCCCTGGACCCCAACTCCTTCAAGTACTACGTCATCGAAGTCAACCCGCGGGTGTCCCGCTCGTCGGCTTTGGCCTCCAAGGCGACCGGCTATCCGATTGCTAAAATGGCGGCCAAGATCGCCGTGGGCCTGCACCTGGACGAGATCAAAAATCCCATCACGGACGCGACCTACGCCGAGTTCGAACCGATGCTCGATTACGTCGTGGCGAAGATCCCGCGGTTCCCGTTTGATAAATTTGAGCACGGCGACCGCACGTTGGGGACCCAGATGAAGGCCACCGGCGAGGTGATGGCGATCGGCCGCAACATCGAGGAATCGCTGCTCAAGGCCGTGCGCGGGCTCGAAGTGGGGGCGACCCACCTGGAGCTGGCGGCCGCCAAGCAGCTGTCTGATCAGGCGCTGACCGATCTGATCGTTACCCCGACGGACATGCGGCTGTTTTACCTGGCCGAGGCGCTGCGGCGCGGCTTTACCCTGGGCGAGCTGGCCGAGCTGTCGCACATCAACATTTTCTTCCTCGACAAAATTAAACACATCATCGAGCTCGAAGATGAGTTGAAGGCTCATCCGGGCGACTTGGAAGTGCTGCGCACCGCCAAGCGCAATGGGTTTGCCGATCAGGAAGTCGCCAAGCTGTGGGGGCAAACCATGGATGAGGTCCGCGACCTGCGTCGGGCCAATCAGCTGACGCCGGTCTATAAAATGGTTGACACCTGCGCCGGCGAATTTGCCTCAACCACGCCATACTTTTACAGCACCTACGAAACTGAAAACGAAAGCCAAAAGAGCGGCCGCAAGAGTGTCCTAGTCCTGGGCTCCGGCCCGATTCGCATCGGCCAAGGCGTCGAATTCGACTACGCGACGGTTCACTCGGTCAAGGCGATTCAAAAGGCAGGGTATGAGGCCATCATCATGAACTCAAACCCCGAAACCGTCTCCACTGACTTCTCGATTTCCGACAAGCTGTACTTTGAGCCGCTGACGATCGAGGACGTCCTCAACGTGATCGACCTGGAGCAACCGCTGGGCGTCATCGTCCAGTTTGGCGGGCAAACGGCCATCAACCTGGCGGCGCCGCTGGCCGCCCACGGCGTGAAGATCCTCGGCACCAGTCTGGATGACCTGGACGCCGCGGAAGACCGCGACCGCTTTGATGAAATCATCACCAAGCTGAACATCCCCCAGCCAGTGGGGGACACGGCCACCGATAAAGCCGGGGCCATCGCGATCGGCCAGAAAATCGGCTACCCAGTCCTGGTACGCCCAAGTTACGTGCTCGGCGGCCGGGCGATGGAAATCGTGCACTCCTCGGCGGAGCTTGCGGATTACATCGACCGGGCGGTGTCCGTTTCCAACGACCACCCAGTCCTGATCGATCAGTACCTGGTCGGCAAGGAATGTGAGGTTGACGCGATTTGCGACGGCGAGACCGTCGTGATTCCGGGCATCATGGAACACATTGAGCGCGCCGGGGTGCACAGCGGCGATTCCATGGCCGTTTACCCGCCGCAAGACTTCAGTCAGACGATTCAAGGCCAAATCGAACGTTACACCATCGACTTGGCGCACGCGCTGCACTGCGTTGGCATCATGAACATTCAGTTCATCGTGCATGACAATCAAGTTTACGTGATCGAAGTCAACCCGCGGGCCAGCCGGACCGTGCCATTTTTGAGCAAAGTCACCGACATTTCCATGGCGCAGCTGGCCACCCAGGCCATTTTGGGACTCAAGCTTAAGGATCTGGGTTTTGAAAATGGGCTGCAGCCGCTGCGCGATGGGGTCCATGTCAAGGCGCCGGTCTTCAGCTTTTCCAAGCTTAACGACGTCGACAGCACGCTGGGGCCGGAAATGAAGTCGACCGGTGAGGTGATGGGCTCGGACAGCACGCTGGAAAAGGCGCTGTACAAGGCCTTTGAAGCCAGTCACACGCACCTGCCGGCGCACGGCATCGCGCTGTTCACCGTCGCCGATCCCGATAAGCCCGAGGCAGTGGCGCTGGCCAAGCGCTTCCGCGAGGTCGGCTATCAAATCGATGCCACCGCCGGGACCGCCGAGGCGCTGCGGGCGGCAGGCATTCGCACCAAGGTGATTGCCAAGCTCGGCGAAAGCGGCGAGGATGCCATCCTCGATGCCATCTCAGACCGCAAGCTGCAGCTGGTGATCAACACCACCAGCCAGGACAAGGCGACGACCAGCGACGGCTACCGCATTCGCCAGGCAGCGATCATGCATGGGGTGCCGCTGATGACCAGTCTGGACACCGCGCGCGCCATCGTTCAGGTGCTCGAGTCGCGCGCCTTCACCACTAAGCCATTGTAGGAGGAAGTATGTCACCAATCATTGCACTGGATTTTCCCACCATTGAGGAAACGACGGCCTTTCTTGAGCGCTTCAAGGGCGTGCGGCCGCTGACTGTCAAAATTGGCATGGAGCTGTTCTACGGCGTCGGCCCACGCGCGGTAGGCGGCGTGATGCTTCAGGGCGACGTCAATGTCTTCCTCGACTTAAAACTGCACGATATTCCTCACACCGTCGAGCGGGCAGCCTATCAAATCGGTCGCATGGGAGTGCAGCTGACCACCGCGCACGCGGCAGGAGGCGGCGAGATGCTGGCGGCCGCCAAACGCGGTCTGCTCGCCGGCGCGGCCGAATCCGGCTTTCCCGCGCCCAAGCTGCTGGCAATCACGCAACTGACGTCGACCTCGGCCGCCATGATGCATAACGAGCTGCAGATCCCCGGTCCCGTTGCCGATTCGGTGCAGCATCTGGCTGCCGTCGCCCAGGCGGCCGGCGCTGACGGGGTCGTCGCAAGCGCGCAGGAGGCGCCACTGATTCGCGCCATCACCCGGCCGGACTTCTTGATCGTCACGCCAGGGATCCGACCCGCCGGCAGCGAAAACGGCGATCAAGTTCGCACCACGACACCGGCGCAGGCGGCGCAGCTGGGCAGCTCAGCGATTGTGGTCGGCCGGCCGATCACGCAAGCGGCTGATCCGGTCAAAGCGTTCAAACAAATTGGCAGACAATGGAGGCGCGCAAATGAGTGAGATTGAAACCACGATTGCCACTGACCTATTGACGATCGGCGCGGTGACCCTGCGGCCCAAAGCGCCATTTACCTGGGCGAGCGGCATTCACAGCCCGATTTACACCGATAACCGGCTCACCATCTCGTATCCCGCGGTGCGCACGCGCATTGCAGACGGGCTGGCGCAGCTGATCAAAACCCAGTACCCGGACGTGCAGGTAATTGGCGGGGTCGCCACGGCAGGCATTCCCCATGCCGCCCTGGTGGCCGAGCGTCTGAACCTGCCGCTGGTCTACGTCCGCAGCAAGCCCAAGGACCACGGGCAGGGCCGGCAGATCGAAGGCCGCCTGGACCAACAGGCCAAGCTGGTGTTGATCGATGACTTGCTGAGCACTGGCGGCTCGGTTTTGAAGGCGGCAGAGGCGGCGCGGCGCGAAGGCGCGAACGTCATCGGCGTGGCAGCCATTTTCAGCTACCAGCTGCCGGCACTCACCGCCAATTTTGAAGCGGCCAAAACCAAGTTCGTCACGTTGACCAATTACACCACGCTGATTCAAACGGCGCAGGCCCACGGTCAAATCGATGCGGATGAGTTGGCGCTGCTGCACGCCTGGCGCAAGAACCCCACCCACTGGGAGGGCTAACTGGTTGCCACTGATTCAGCCAAGGAAAGGAAGCAAATCGCATGTTGACCCTTGAAACCAGAATTGCCGGCCGCCACTTTGACAGTTGCCTCATGAACGCGGCGGGCGTCCGCTGCCAGTCCGCCCAAGACTTAGACGCCCTGGTGCAATCGCGCGCCGGTGCCTATGTTACCAAAAGTGCCACCCTAGCGCCGCGCCCAGGGAATCCATCGCCGCGCATGGCCACCATGCCGCACGGCAGCTTCAACTCCATGGGCCTGCCCAACAACGGCCTGGCGTATTACCTCGACTACGTGCTGACGGACGAGCAGAACCGCCCAGGGAAAACAAACTTCCTGTCGCTTGCCGGGACCAGTCTTGATGACAATCTGGCAATGCTTCACGAAATCAACGACTCGGCTTACCAAGGCTTTGTGGAACTGAACCTGTCTTGTCCCAACGTGCCGGGCCATCCGCAAACCGGCTACGATTTTGTGGCCACGCGGCAAACTCTGGAAGCCGTGTTCGACTTTTACCAAAAGCCGCTGGGGGTCAAGCTGCCGCCGTACTTCGACATGGCCCATTTCGATACGATCGCTGGCATCCTCAACCAATTTCCGCTGAGCTTTGTCACGACCATCAACAGCGTCGGCAACGGCCTGCTTGTCAATTTTGAGACCGAAACGGTGGCCATCAAGCCCAAGGGCGGCTTTGGCGGGATCGGCGGCGCCAGCATCAAGCCGACCGCCCTGGCCAACGTGCGCGCCTTAGCCCAGCGCCTGAATCCGGCCATCGCTGTGATTGGCGTCGGCGGCATCATGTCTGGCCGCGACGCCTTTGAGCACATTTTGTGCGGGGCCTCGATGCTGCAAATCGGCACGCAGTTTGGGTACGAAGGGCCGGCAATCTTTGCTCGGATCGAAAAAGAGCTTGGTGACATCATGCTGCTGAAGGGCTACACCAGTATTGAGGACTTCCGCGGCAAACTCAAGACGCTCGATTAACCAGCGACGTCAAAGCGGCACCCCAGATTTGCTCTGGGGTGCCGCTTTGCGTAACTGCTTTTACAGCGTGGGCTGATGGCGCAGCCGCTCGACGATTGCCTCGTCAGGCGTCACGACCACCGTGCGCTGGCCTTCGTACACCACAAACCCGGGCTTGGCGCCATTGGGCTTGCGGATCTTCTTCACTTCGATCCAATCGACCTGGACGTTCGCCGAGGCGCGGCTCTTGGAGAAGTAGGCAGCAAGCATCGCAGCCTCCATCAGGGTCTTGTCGCTGGGTTTGGCTGAATCGATGATGACATGGGAGCCAGGGACGTCCTTGGCGTGCAGCCAGATGTCGGTTTTGGCGGCCTTGTGGAGCGTGAGCTGGTCATTTTGCAGGTTGTTCTTGCCGACCCAGATCTTGGTGCCATCGGAGGCATAAAACTCCTCAGGCTTCGCAATCTTGTGCTTTGGCGCCTTTTTGCCTTGCTTGTGGACCTTGAGGTAGCCGCCGTCCTGCAGCTCGGTGCGAATGTCGTCGAGGTCCTTGGGGCTGGCAATTTCGATTTGCGCCATGATGCCGGTGAGGTAATCGAGCTCGGCCTGATTCTGCTTCATCTGCTCGTTGACGTAGGCCACAGCGTTGCGGAGCTTCTGATAGCGGGAAAAATACTTCTGCGCGTTCTTTGATGGGGATAACTGGTTGGACAAACTGATTTTCAGCGGCTTCATGTTGTCGTAAAAATTGGGCAGGGTAACGCTGGTGTCGCCGCGCTTGACTTGCGCCAGGTAGGTGGTGAGAATCTCGCCGCGGATCCGGTAGTCATCGGCTTTTTCCGTGTCCTTGAGGGTTTGCTGCAGCTTTTTTTGCTTCTTCTCGTCGCGCTCGATCAAGGTCTTCAGCGGGCGGATCAGGTTGTCGCCTTGGGTGCGTACGCGGTCGTGCTCGGCTTTTTGCGCGTAAAAGGCGTCCAGCATCTCGCTTAACGACGCAAAGGTTTGCTGGGTGCCTTCATGCGTCTCGTAGGGCAGGGCGGAGAAGCTCACCTTGGCGCCGGTGGCGATGGTCGCAGTCGGGTGGTCCAGCGCAGCAAAAAAGTCGTCCCAGGCCGCATCGGCATCCCCAGCGCTCAGCCTGGCTGCCAGCTCCTTGGCGGAGTCGCCTGCTAGGCCCTGATAATGACGCTGCAGGAGCTGAGCCAGCGGCACGTCAGTAGTTTTCATCAGCTCGCGGTAGCCGCGGGTGTCGTCGGTGAAGGGGTCGATTTTGTCCTGCGCCGGCGCCGGCACGTATGGCGCACCGGGCAGCAGGGTCCGGAAACGGTCCTGATCGGGGCCGACATGGCGGATCAAGTCAATAATCTTACCGGTCTTGAGATTGACCAGGGTAATGTTGGAGTGCCGCGCCATGATCTCAACCATCAGGCGCAGGCTCAGGTCATCGCCCAGCTCGTCGCGCGTGGAAAAGTCGAGGTGCAGCACCCGGTCATTGGCCACCTGGGTCAGGGCCTGGAGCGTCGCGCTGGCCAAGTACTTGCGCAGTGTCATGGTAAAATTCGTCGGGACCTTGGGGTTTTCGTAGGGAATCTGCGTGATCTGGACCCGTGCAAACTGCGGGTTGGCCGACAGCAGCAGGGGCCAATTTTTCCGGTTGGCCCGAATGGTCAAAATGACCTCGTTATTGTATGGTTGGGTGATTTTATTGACGCGGCCGCCCACCAGTGGCTGCAGTTCTTTCGCCATGGCATGCGTGAATAAGCCGTCAAATGACATCGCAAACCTCTTTTCTGCCCGCTCAGGGCCGGCAATTGCTGTCCTTTATTCTACCGGTTTTCCAGGCCCGACGCAAAGCGCCACCGCGCGTTATTCTTCTAAAATAAGACAGAAAATGTTATGCTGTTCTAAGCAAATTCAGAAAAGTGGGTGTAGCAAATGAAGATCGCCGTCGTGACCGACAGCACCGCATACTTATCCGATCAGCAGATCGCGGCCAATCACATCAAGATCGTGCCGATTCCCGTTATCCTGGACGGCACCGTGTACGACGAAGGCAAGGACATCACCACTGCCGAGTACTACGCAAAATTGCGAACCGCTAAGACGTTCCCCAGCACCTCTCAGCCGCCTTTGGGCGAAGTGCTGAAACTATACGAAAACCTGGCTAACGAAGGCTACGACACCATCATCTCGATTCATCTGGCCAGCACGATTTCCGGGTTTGTGGAGACGCTGCGCGCGGCCGTCGCCGACTTCAAGCCGGCGCATGTCATCGTGTACGATTCCCAAATCACGGTCATCTTGATGGGTGAGCTGGTCCTGACCGCCGCAAAAATGGCGGCAGCTGGCAAGACGCCAGACGAGATCATCCAAACGCTGGATGCACTGCGCGCCACCATGGGTGAGTACTTCATCGTCAACGACCTGCAAAACCTGGTGCGCGGCGGCCGCCTGAGCAACGCGGCAGGTTTTATCGGCGGCATGCTGAAGATCAAGCCGCTGTTGACCTTCGACGACGACTCGCACAAGATCGTCGCCTTCGAGAAGGTTCGCTCGCTGAAAAAAGCGTACTCGCGGGTCGAGGAACTGCTCGCCGCGGAGCTGGCAAAAGTCGACTACCCGGTCAAGGCGTGGGTCATTCACGCCAACGACCCCGAAGCCGCGGGTGCTTGGCAAGCCGAGCTGAAGGAGAAGTTTCCGCAGGTGACGTTTGAAGTCTCATACTTCGGTCCGGTCATCGGCACCCACCTGGGGGAGAAGGCCATCGCGGTGGCCTGGATCCAAGACCTCAGCCGCACCGTGAAGTAATCTCAAACCAGCCGCTTAAAGGGCTGGTTTTTTGGTATCATGGAAGAGACAGCGGCCGCTTGCCGCCAGCGCTTAAATCTTTTAATTAATCGAGGCAATTATGTTTATTCACGCATCTCAGAAAAAAGGCCGCATCCTGTCGGCCCGCACAGTTTACAGCGGGCACATTTTTGAGGTCATTCAGCAAACCATCGACACCCCGGACGGCCTGCGCGTGGAGCGCGATCTAATCAAGCACGCGCCGGCAGTGGCCATGCTGGCGCTCACGCCGGATGATCAGGTGCTGATCAACCGCGAGTACCGTGTCGGCATCAACACGGAATCTTTTGCGCTGCCCGCCGGCCTGATGGACCCGGGCGAGGATCCGCTCAAGGCCGCCAAACGCGAGCTTGAGGAGGAAACCGGTTATGTGACGGACGACATCACGGAAATGTGCGCGATCCGCTCCAGCGAAGGCATGACCGACGAGGTCGTGCACCTGATGCTGGTCCACATCGATCCGGCCAAGCGCACCCCCAAGCATTTTGACCAGGACGAATTCGTGACCAGTCAGCTGGTGCCACTAAACGAAGTCATCGCTGCGGTCAAAAGCGGCAAAATCGCTTCTGCCCAAAGCGTTGGCGCCATCAGCTACTACGAGGCATTCGTAAAAGGAGACCGCGCATGAGTTTAAAAGACGTGAAGTTTATCGCCACCGACATGGATCACACACTGCTGACTGAGGCCAGTGTGCTGCCGCCGCGGTTTCAGGAGCGGCTCGAGGCCCTTGACCGCCTCGGGATTCAATTCGGGATCGCCAGCGGCCGGCCGCTGTATACCCTGCAGGACATTTTCCCGCATGACCACCAAAAGCTGGCCTTGATTTGCGATAACGGTGGCGTGATCAGTTTCCGCGGTCAGCTCATCAGCAAAACTTTGATGCCAACTGCGACAGTTCAGGAAATGGTGCGCGTGATCCGCGACGAAACCGATGGGCTGCCGCTGATCTGCGGCATCACTGAAGCCGTGGGGCAAACCGCCGACCGGCAGTACGACTCAGTCTATCGCGAGTTTTACCACCGGCTCTCCTACCTGGATGACCTGACCACCTGGAGCGGCGAGGCGGACAAGGTGACGATTTACCTGCCTAATGGCGACGCCAGGGCGGTCTTTGATGACGTGATCGCGCCGCGGTTTGGCGGTCAATTTTCCGCGGCCGTTTCCGGTCCGGTCTGGATCGACATCATGATGCCTGACATCAACAAGGGCAACGGCATGCGGGCAATCGGCAAGCAGATGGACATCACGACGGACCAAATGATGGCCTTTGGCGACAACTTCAACGACGCCGAAATGCTCAAGGCGGTCAAGTACAGCTACCTGGTCAATAATTTTGCACCGGGCATGGAGCAGTTTGCGACCTACCGCACCGGGACCAACGAGGAATACGGCGTCGTGCAGGTGCTCGACCAGGTGATCGCCGCGCACCGGGCGCAGTGAGGACTTCAATGACAGTAACGCTGACACATTACGCTTGCGAGGCAAAACTATGAACTTTGAGTATTCTCCTTATGATAACCCGGCCGTTCAATGGGTCGGCACTGCGGAAGACCGCGCTTTATTCAAGGCCCACCGCGATGGGGCGACCATCTTGTCTTGCAACGACGACATCGTCGGTGCGCTAACCACTTGGCGCAATCCGTTGCATCCTTACCTGATGCGGTTTGTGACCGTGACCACCGCAAAGGCCGACGCCCTGCCGCAAGCGGAGCTCGCTGATACGCTGCTCACGCCGGTGGTTGACCGCGCCAAAAACGCCGGGCAGCGAGGGATTTTGACCGTCAGCACGGACACCCAGTCGGCACTGCGATCTGCCACGATTTCCCGTGGGCTGCGCCGGATTCGGACCACGTTCAAACCGAAACTGGCGTTAAAAACGGCCCACACCGCCACAGTTTCTTTGACCCCAGGGACAAGGCTCTTGACGCAAAGTGACGTTCTCCAATCCGAACCATTGAGTAATGCGTTGATTCAAGCGGCCTACTTAACCTACCAAAAGCGCCATGAAGTCGATCCAGTCAAGCCGTTTGCCGACAATGACTGGGCGCCGCGCATCCTGACCGACCTCGAACCGACAGCACCGCTTGCGCTGGCGCAAGGGGACAACATCGTCGCGTATTGCCTGACGTATCTGCGCGGCAATCGGCTCGAATTCGGTGGCGCCTGGGGCCAAGATCACGGCCTGCTTGACGGCCTGCTCGCTTACACCCTACCAGCTTTGGCCAGTCGTTACCCGACCCTGGAAGGGGCCTTTGCAGACGTCGATGAGGGCGGCATGCAGGTTTACATGTCTTTTCCAGATCAAGCGACGGCCCAGGAAAGTGCCGCATTTGCCATTTTGTTCTAATTGAGAAGGGTCCCGCTGAGTGGGCCTTTTTTCATGCAGAACAGCAGATTTTTGCGCACCGCAAGTGTGATTCGGGTACACTAGGAGGAACTGGGGGTGAGTGCGTGAAACGCCAACTAAAAATGGCTTTATCGGTTCTGGGCGCGCTGGTAGCCGCCGGCATTGTGTACGGCTTATGGCGGCAGTACCGCGGCAGCTTTTCGTTGCTGCTGGAATCCACCACGCAGGCGGAAAATGCAATCGCCAGTTTGCGTGATTATGGCCCCTTAGAAGTCATTTTGTTTTTTGGACTGCTGGTCTTAATGTGCTGCATCCCTGGGGCACCGAGTTCGGTGGTCGCAATTTTCACCGGGGTCTGCCTGGGGGATTGGGCCGGTTTTTTGGTCAGTGCTGCTGGGCTCACGGCCGGTAATCTCGTCCAAAGCGGGGTGCTGAAATTGCTCGCTGATCGCCGCGATAAGGAGCCAACCAACTGGCTGTATCAGAGCCTGGTGACCATGAAGCATCCGCGACTCGGGCTGCTCATCGGTTATGCGGTGCCGATGATACCAACTATGCTAGTCAATGTGGCATCGGTGCACCTGCGCGTCTCTGAGCGCTCGCATGCACTGGTCTGCCTGCTCGGCAGCACATTGGTGGCCGCCTTGTATGCCTTTGGCGGTGACGCCTTGATTCGCGGTAATCGGCGGCTGCTGATTACCCTGATTATCGTGTTTGCCGCGCTGTCGGTGCTGATCCTGGTTATTCGCAAGGATCGCCAGCGCCGGCGCAGCGAGCATTAAGCGCCGAGACAAGAAGAGAGAAGGAGGACTGTCATGCCATTTACAACCAATTCCGCTGGCCGACTCAAGCCGCCGCCACTGCGCCGCGGCGATCAGGTCGCGATTGTCAGCTTGTCCAGCGGAATTCTGGGGGAGCCCGCCACAGCCCATCAGCTCGCCCTCGGCAAACGGCGCCTGCGCGAGCTGGGACTGGTCCCGGTCGTGATGCCGCACGCCTTAGATGGGCTTGCCGCACTGGCGGCGCACCCTGAACACCGCGCCGCCGACTTGAAAGCCGCCTTTGCTGACCCAGAGATTACTGGCATCATCGCCGCAATCGGTGGGGAAGACACCTTCAGGCTGGCGCCTTATTTGATGGCAGACCCCGCCTTTGCTCAAGCCGTTCGCCTGCAGCCTAAATTATTCACCGGCTTTTCTGACACGACGATCGATCACCTGATGCTGTATCGCCTGGGTCTGCAGAGCTTCTACGGACCCAATTTGTTGAATGACCTGGCGGAGCTCGACACGGCAATGCTGCCGTACACGCAAGCGACATTTGCGCATTATTTGACCAATCCGGCCACCACAGCCATCACAGCTAGTCCGGTGTGGTACGAAGAGCGCGAAGACTTTTCGCCCGCCGCTGTGGGTACTGCCCGCGTCAGCCACCGCGAGACGCACGGCTTTGAAATCCTGCGGGGCGAGGGGCAGGTGAGGGGGCCGCTGCTGGGCGGCTGCCTAGAAAGTTTAGATGACTTGCTGGTCAACCACCTGCCCAATGAGCGGGCCTTTAGCGAACAATATGGGCTGATGCCGACACCTGAGGAGTGGCACGGCAAACTCCTGTTCATCGAAACCAGCGAGGAGCGGCCGGCGCCTGCCAACTATCGCCTGATGCTGCAGCACCTGAAGACTTACGGGATTTTTGACCAGGTGGTTGGGATCATTGCGGGCAAGCCGCAAAATGAGCGCTACTACGCTGAGTACAAGCAGATTCTGCTCGAGGAAACTGAACCAGAACAGCTGCCAGTGCTGTTTAATGCCAACTTTGGGCACGCTTATCCGCGCGCGGCGCTGCCGTACGGCGGCATGGCTTGCTTAGATTGCACCCAGAAAGCCTTCACCATCACCGAGCCATTTTTCAGTTAAAGGGCGGTCTGGCGGCGTTTTCACAATAGTACCAGTGCAATTGTATGGTACAATAAGTAACCGAAAAGAGTGTTTCGTTGAGGAGGACGCGTATGCGGCAGGTTCATTTTCACCGGTTAAAGAAGCGCTACCGGCCCTGGGTCTGGGGTCTGGTCGTGATTGTGGTGGTGGCGCTGATCGGCGTCAGGGCGGCTGAGCACCTTCAAGCGTCGGCTTCGACCACGCGCCAGAACCAGACAAGCAAGGTCACTAAGACCAAGCCTGCCAAAAAATTCGCGGCAAAGTCTGTTGACAAGCACAAGGCGAAGCCAAAGACGGCGGCACCATCCGTGATGCGCAAGCCAATTGACTGGCATCAGCCATCTGAGACCGTCGCATACCCAACTATCACCAGCGCTGAAAAAGTGGCGATGCGGGTCAACTTGAAAAAACAGCGGGTCTACATCCTGATCAATGGCAAAGTTGCTTACACCATGTATGCGTCTAGTGGCATCAATAATCTGACGCCGAAGGGGCACTTCCAAATCGGGACTCGCGGCGATCACTTCTACACGCCATCGGAAAAAATGGGCGCCAATTACTGGACCGCATTTTCCGGCACAGGCTACCTGTTTCACTCGGTGCCGGTCGACGTCAACGGCAATTATCTGCCAAAAGAGGCCGCTAAGTTGGGCAAAGAGCCTGGTTCTCATGGCTGCGTACGGTTGAGTATTCCTGACGCCAAGTGGGTCAATGAAAATATTCCCACCGGCACGCCAGTCGACATCAGCTGAGCATTCGTCACCAACAAAATTGGGGCACATTCTGGAAGAGGGTTATCGGGGTAATGCGTTTACGTCAACCACAATCGAATCCATCAAGGGCTTCCCGAAGACTTGTTTCGTCAAGAGTTAAGCGGTTGGCCTTACTAGCCGTCGCCTTGATCGTTGTTGCCTTGGGCGTTGCCTTGGTGACGCGGCAGCAGGTGCAGGCGGTGCATCACGACCGCGTTGCTCAAAGCAAGTCAAAGCAGCGTTCGCATGCGGTCCGGCCGCACAAGGTGACTAAACCAAAGCGGGCCGCCGTGATGCGCACGCCGATCGACTGGCACCTGCCATCGGAAACGGCTGCATACCCAGACCTCACACATGTTCAGAAGCTTTCAATGGAAGTTCGCCTCGACAAACAGCGGGTCTACATTCGCGGCAATGGCAAACTACTTTACACGATGTACGCGTCAACTGGCATTGATGGCCGCACCCCAGAAGGCCATTTCAGCATTGGGCAACGCGGACTGCACTTCTTCAATTCCAGTCCGGCGGTGCGGCTCGGGGCTAACTACTGGACGTCGATTTACCAAAATCGGATTCTTTTTCACACAGTGCCGTTTGACGCTCAAGGCCATTACGACATCAAAGAGGCCAGTGACTTGGGTAAGCGCGCCGGGTCACACGGCTGCGTGCAGCTGAGCATTCCAGACGCCAAATGGATCTATGACAAAATTCCTGAAGGTACGCCGGTCACGATTGACCATCACTAAAAAAGTCTTTCTGCAACACGCCAGCGTCTTAGAGCACTTGGCGGTTGCAGAAGGACTTTTTTTGAACCTGTAACAGGATTTGATTTCAACCAAAGCCTGGTCAATGATCAGCTGGCAGCAAGTCGACGGCGCCTGGTTTAGTCGATTCTCAGATTGCCGATTGCATCACCAAAGGCACAGTCAATCATTTAACTGAGCGGTAAATGGACAGTGGGGTGTACGACATTTAGGGGTGAATTTAGCCCTGTTGTTTTTTGATATATTCTAGTCCATATATTCTAGTTCACATAATATATATTATACGAAGTAGCGCTTAAGAGCCGAAGGGACTGGCTTAGTCAATTCACGTCAGCTGCAGCTTCTATACCATCGACTGCCGGTCAACTCTAAGTTAGTTTTTGTGCGACTGCAGTTTCATCAGTCTCTTCGTCTGTTTCAACTTGCTGTGCGTCATCGCGGCTCAGAATCGTCCGCAGCAAATCATCAACCGACAGTCTTCAATAAATCTCTGCGTACAAGATCTCAATCTGCCATCACACTTGTTCAAGTCACACTCACGCGTCGGTCTTAATCTGCGCCTTGCATGTGGCTTGCTGACATCGTGATTCTGAGGAATTAGACCATCAACTATGCGTCTACTAAGCTGAACTCGCATCAGATTCACAACTGATAATTCAGCTGTTCCGATGCGGCTAGAGTCTGCTGACGGTGACCCATAGAATCTGCGATTTACGTCAAAGGAACCATCAACTAGGCTCAAAATCAGTCTCGACACGCTGAAGGCTCGTTTTACTGAGCCGCGGTGATCGTAATCAGCCTGAGTCAACCGGCTGGTGCAACGCAGGACAATAGAGGCTGCATGGGCGAATTTGCTGCGGGCTGCAACAAACTGGTACGACATTTCGCCGTATCCATAACCATGTATAACAATTATCAAGGCTAGAAAATAATCGCCTATGCAAAAGTTATACATGTCTAAACTTATTCAACAACAAAAAATCGGCAGCCAGGTCAAATGCCCAGCTGCCGCGGTTTTTCAATTAATCGACAGAATTAAACGACGCGATGGTTTCCTTATCCAACCGGCGCAGAATCTCGGTGCCCAGCTTGCTGGAAACCTGGAAATCGCTCAAGGCGGTGAAGGTATACGCGGTGTGTTCATAGCGGACTGGAATGCCGACCACGATGGTTGGGACGCCTTTCCAGTAACCAATCGCTGCCCCGTTCTGTCCCCCACCCGTCCGCACGGCCCGGGTGTATGGGAGGTGCAGCTCGTCGGCCAAATCAGCCGCGAACTGCTGGAAGTTCGGATTCGCGATGTAGGTCGTATCCAGATCCCGCAGCATCGGGCCTGCCTTGACGCGAGTCTGCGAGAGCCAGTCAGGCTCGAAGGTGTCATCAGCCGGCACCCCTTCGTAAACAATGGCGATGTCAGGGTCGACCTTGCGCGCAGTGACGTAAGCACCACGCAAGCCAACCTCTTCCTGCGTAGACAGTCCGGCGATGACATCCACGTTGAGGTCGTCGTCCTTGAGGTTGTCAAACGTATCGATCAAGGCTGCGGCGCCGATACGGTCATCAAACGCCTTGCCGAAGAACATGCCGTGTTTGGCATCGTATTCGCACTTCACGTCAGGAAAAATCGGGCAGCCGGTGTCGATGGCGTAATCCTCAAGAGTTTCCTCGCGCGAGGTGCTGCCGACGTCGATTGACATGCCGGCAATGGTTGGCACGGCGTTGCGTTCTGCGGCCGTCATGAAGTGTGGCGGCTTGGTCGCCACCACACCTGGAACGTACTCGCCGCGCTTGTTGCGCACGACCACGCGCATCGCCGGGACATTGGTCGGCACCCAGCCGCCAAGCGTGACGAACTTGATCAGACCGCTGGGGCGAATGGCCTGGACCATGAAGCCGACTTCATCGGCATGGGCATCCATTTGCACCACGGGCCGATCGCCGGTGTTTTGCTTGCGGGCGGCCAGCGCGTTGAACATGCCATCGATTGTGACGTCCGCGTACGGCTTCATCTGGTCGCGATACAGCCGCACCACGTCTTGTTCAAAGCCTGGCACGCCATACGCGTCTGAGAATTGTTTGATCAGATCGATCTGAGTTTGCTCTTCCATTGCTTTTCCTCCTACCAAAAAAGGCTCCGGCAGCCGCCTGAGCCTCAATCAACTTACGCCTCAAACGCCTTTTGCAGCGGTGGGACGACTTGCTTCTTGCGGGAAACCACGCCAGGCAGCGCGATGCGGTGGTCCGCATCGAACTTCTGGTTAAAGGCCGCCTCCAGCTTGTTGGCATTCTTGCCGTAGAAGAAGCCGGTGGTATCGGAGTCCAGGATATTGGTGGCCAAAAGCAGGAAGGAATCGTAGCCGTTCTTTTCGGCTTCGCTCTTCATGGTGGCTTCAATGGCCGCCTGACGCTCGTAAACCTCGTTCAGGTCAACGACATTGACCTGGCCGATGCGCACCGAGGTGCCGCCCATATCGAAGCTCTTGGCGTCGCCTTCAACGATATCCAGATCGGACTTGGCCGCCAGGTTGGTGCCTGCCTTCAGCATGGCGAGGCCGTATTCCTGCAGGTCAAAGCCGCCGATTTTTGCCAGTTCTGGCAGGACCTTGCGCTCAACGTCAGTAGTGGTCGGGCTCTTCAGCAGCAGCGTGTCTGAAATCATCCCGCTCGCCATCAAGCCGGCCAGCTGGGGGCTGATCTTGAAGCCTTTTTCCTGGAACATTTCGTAGATGACCGAGTTGCAGCTGCCAATCGGCTCTGCGCGGTAGAACAGCGGTGCGGCCGTTTCGAAGTTGGCGATTCGATGGTGATCCACAACGGCGGCAATCGTGACGTCCTTGATGTCGGACACACTCTGCTGGAACTCGTTGTGGTCGACCAGCATGACCGTGTCGGTCTCGTTAGCGGCAGTCTTGATCACGCGCGGGGTGGCCTTCTTGAAGGTTTTGAGCGCAAAAGCCGTTTCGGCGTTCACTTCGCCCAAAGCGACCGCCTCAACATCAGTATTGCCGAGCTGCTTTTGGTATTCCGCGAAACTCATCGCGGAGGTTACGGCGTCGGTATCTGGATTCTGATGACCAAAAATCAATGTTGTCATGGTGTGACTCCCTTTTTCAGTATTGCGCTTTACGCGTACTAGTCCAGTTTAACACGGTTCTCAGCGACCCGCGACAGGTAATCCTTCTTGTCCAGGTACGCATCGAAGCTGTTCAGAAACTGCTCGACCCGCGGAATGGTGTCCTTGCCCTTGCGGAAAATGAACGCCAGCTCGAACGACACTGCCGGCTCAAACGAAACCGCGTACGCATCGATTTCATCCTGATGAGCTTGGTAGAACGACGTCGGCAGCGCCGTGTTCACGCCAGTGAGATTGAGAAACTGCATCAGCTGAAACGGTGTGGTGAACTGCGCCACGATGTGCGGGTAGTCGACCATTTGGTTCTTGTAGGCCTCGTGCAGGAAATACGACAGGAAATAGGAATCCGGGTACGTCACCCACGGCTGGCTCAGGGTGTCGCGGAAGTGCACACGCTTGCGCTTGGCCAGCTTCTCGTTGTGGTGCAAAAACAGCAGCTGTTCGTCAACGATTTTACGGCTTTCGTACGGCTTCCAGTTCTTGATCGTGTCATCCGGCAGGTACATGATTGCCAGGTCGATCTGGTTGTTTTCAAGCTGCTCCCAAATCTCGTGGCGGGTCATGTTCAGAAACACAATCTGCACATCGGGGTTTTGCTTGTAGTATTCCGCGGAAAAACCGATGAAGGCCGAAGACTCCACGGAGGCCAGCATGCCGATCTTGATCACGCCGGAGTTGGCGTTGCTGGCCTGCTGGATCTCATCGGTCGCCTGGTTCAGCGTCTCGTAAATCGAATGCGTGGCGTCGAGCATCGTGCGCCCAGCATCGGACAGATGCAGCTTCTTCCCCACCGAGTAGAAGAGCGGGGCCCCCACGGTCCGCTCTAGTTTCTTAATTTGCTGCGTCAGCGCCGGCTGCGTGATGCCCAGCAGCTGAGCGGCCTGCGTGTAATTCATGGTGTCCGCCAATTGCAAAAAATACGACAGTGTCTTTGACGAAAAAATGCTCTCCTGCTTTGTCTTCATGTGCTACTCCTTCGTTCGGGTCTCCGCCCAGTTCACGACCACAACCATTGCCAGCATAACGAAATAAATCGCTTACCTAATAATAAGGTACAAAAAAAGAAAGAGCAACCAAAAGCTCTTCCTTCTTATCATAACAATTATCTGAATGTCTAGTTTGCCGGCTTCCAGGTCTTCCAGCCGGTGTAATCGGCCGTGTGCAGCAGCTGCTCCGCGTTTTTGACCCGGTCGGCTGTTGGCGGCTCGATGCCTTCAAGCGGATAGGTAATGCCTAATTCGTGGTACTTTTTGACCCCCAGCGTGTGGTAAGGCAGCACCTCAACTTTTTGAACATTATTTAGAGTTTTGATGTAGTCCCCCAGCTGCTTGAGATACACGTCGTAGTCGGTGCGCTCAGGCACCAGCACGTGGCGGATCCACATGTCGCAGCCGTTCGCCGACATCCACTGGATCATATCGAGGATGTTCTCGTTCCCGATGCCGGTGAGTTTCTTGTGCTCAGCCGAGTTGATATGCTTGATGTCGACCAGTGAAATGTCGGTGACCTTCATGAGCTCCTTGAACTTCGAGAACCACGGCTCGTCGCGGGTAAACGGACCGCCTGAGGTATCCAGGCAGGTCGAGATGCCGCGTGCCTTGGCCTTGGTGAACAGGTCGAGCAAAAAGTCGATCTGCACCAGGGACTCGCCGCCGGAGCATGTCAAGCCGCCGGTCTCACCCCAAAACGCGCGGTAGCGTTCGGCGTTATCCAGCAGCTCATCCGCGGTCATTTCGGTGCCGACACCGATGTTCCAGGTGTCAGGGTTGTGGCAGTACTGGCAGCGCATCCGGCAGCCCTGCAGGAAGGCCACGAAACGGATACCGGGACCGTCAACTGAGCCGAAACTTTCCAGCGAGTGCACATACCCTTTGACTGGCCCCTCATCCTCAACGCCAATGGAGTCCAGCACGTTCAGTGGTGTTTTGGTATTATCGATCAATTTCATCAAAATGCCTCCTGTCAGTTTCAGCATACGCGGTCTTGCCCACAAGCGGCAAGCATTTTTGCCGCCTCTGGGCAAAACGGGAGTCCCGTTTACGAGGCTCCCGCTTAGTCGAATTGTTTGAATTGCACACGGCTCGGCAGCGGAACGCACCGAGTATGAAAGTGGTCTTACATTTCCTCGAAGAAGGTCCGGGCAATGACGTCGTCCTGTTGCTCCTTGGTCAGATCTGCGAAGTAGACGCAGTAACCGGAGACGCGGACCGTCAAAGTTGGGTATTCTTCTGGGTGCTTCTGGGCATCGATCAAGGTCTCCTTGTTGAAGACGTTGATGTTCAGGTGCATCCCGTTGTTCTCCATGTAACCGTCGATCATGTGAACCAGCGTGTCCTTGCGGGTTTCATCATCGTGGCCCAAGGTGTTCGGGGTGACGCCGAACGTGTTGGAGATCCCGTCTGTTGCGTAGTGATATGGGATCTTCGCGGTGGACATCAGGGAAGCCAGCGCGCCGTTCTTTTCAGCGCCATAAGCTGGGTTTGCACCAGGTGAGAATGGTTCGCCCTTCTGGCGGCCGTTAGGCGTGGTCCCAGTGTTCTTGCCGTAAACCACGTTGGACGTAATGGTCAGAACAGAAGTTGAGAGCTTAGCACCGTGGTACAGGTGGTGCGTGTTCATCTTGTTGTAGAAGTACTTGATCAGCCACTTGGCAATGTCGTCAGCGCGGTCATCGTTGTTCCCATAGCGTGGGTAGTCGTCGTTTTCGGCCTTGAAGTCGATGGCAACGCCCTTTTCGTCGCGGATCGGGTGAACCTTGCCGTACTTGATCGCGGAAATGGAGTCAACCGCGTGCGAGAAGCCGGAAATCCCTGTCGCGAAGGTGTAGTCCAGGTGGGTGTCCTTCAATGCCAACTGAGCGGATTCGTAGTAGTACTTGTCGTGCATGTACTGAATCGCGTTCAAGGCGTTGACATAGACATCGGCCAGCCAGCCGGCCTGGACGTCGAACTTCTTCATGAATTCATCATAGTCGATGACGTCAGAGGTAATTGGCTCAGTCTCAGGACCAACTTGCGTCTCGCCGATTTCGTCCATCCCACCATTGATGGCGTAAAGGATGGCCTTCGCCAGGTTTGCCCGGGCGCCGAAGAACTGAACGCCGTCCTTGATTGGTTGTGCGGAAACACAGCAGGCGATACCGTAGTAGTCGGTGCCCCATTCGGTGCGCATCAGTGAGTCGTTTTCGTACTGAATGGTCGAACTGGAGATGGAGACTTCAGTCGCGTAGCGCTTGAAGCCTTCTGGCAGCTTCTCGTCCCACAGCAGCGTGATGTTTGGCTCTGGTGCCGCACCCATGTTGTCGAGGGTCTTCAGGAAGCGGAACGCGGTCTTGGTGATGTGGTGACGGCCGTCAAAGCCGACACCGCCCAAGCTGAGGGTCGCCCAGATTGGGTCGCCTGAGAACAGCGAGTTGTACTCTTCGGTCCGAATGAAGCGCACCATGCGGAGTTTCATGACCAAGTGGTCGATCAGCTCTTGGGCCTGGCTTTCGTCAAGCAAGCCGCGCTTCATGTCGCGTTCGATGAAGGCATCGATTGTGGTGTCGATGCGGCCAACTGACATGGCAGCCCCGTTTTGGGTCTTGACTGCGGCCAGGTAGCCGAAGTAGATCCACTGAACGGCTTCTTGGGCGGTCGTTGCCGGCTTGGAAATATCGAAGCCGTAGCTGGCTGCCATCTTCTTCATGTCGTTCAGGGCCCGATACTGGTCGGAAACCTGTTCGCGCAGGCGGATCACATCGTCGGTCATTTCGCCGTCGCCGATGTTGTCGAAGTCCGCCTTCTTGGCTGCCATCAACGCGTCGATCCCGTAAATCGCGATCCGTGGGAAGTCCGCCACGATGCGGCCACGTGCGTAGGCATCTGGCAAGCCGGTCACGATCTTGTAGTGGCGCGCCTTGCGCATGTCCGGTGTGTAAACATCGAACACGCCTTGGTTGTGGGTCTTGTGGTATTCAGTGAAAATCTTGTGCATTTCTGGATCTGGGGTGTACCCGTAGGACTTAAGCGCATCCTCGGCCATCCGGATCCCGCCGAAAGGCATGAACGCACGCTTGAATGGCTTGTCGGTCTGCAGACCAACGATCTTTTCCAGATCCTTGTTCAAGTAGCCCGGGCCGTGGCTGGTGACCGTTGCGACCACTTTGGTGTCCGCATCGAGCACGCCGCCAGCAGCACGTTCTTGCTTCTTCAGGTTCAGCACCTGATTGTTCAAGATCGTGGTTGCTTCAGTTGGGCCGGCAAGGAATGATTCATCGCCGTTGTATTGTGTCAGGTTGTGCTGAATGAAATCGCGAACGTTGATCTCATCCTGCCAGTCGCCGCCGTTAAAACCTTCCCAGTAGGTCTTGACGTCAGTTTTGTCTAACTGCTTCATCTGGATAGCCTCCTAATTGTTGAACTTTTACCACAGTTCTTACGTAATTAGTATAACACGTCACAAGACCCGTGCAAGCCTTTTCTTTCCCTTTGCACAGGCATTGATAGCCCTATCAGGATTGTGTCTTAAATGTAAATTCCGATAACCATTTCACAAACTTTTTAGACTGAAATGCTGATTTACCGCGGTTTTATCTGGCCCCTGTCGCACGTATCTGTATTACAGTTTTTCACTCCGTGTATTGTAACAGATACAAAAAAAGAGACCTCATCGGTCCCTTTAGAAAAAATTAATTTTCTTCCGGCGTTGCTAACACCTGACTCAAATGGATAAAACTCGGCGTCCCCACACTGTCGGTGTCGAGAACAAATGAGCCATTCGAGTAGCGATCGCCATCCGGATACTCGCTGGCGGTCAGCTCGACCTGCTGGTCCTTGTCCGTGACGACGGTGATCAGCGTGTTGTCGTCGACCTTGCTCATCGCGACGACGCGGTGCGGGTCACGCTTGAGCTCACGCAGCACGAGCAGGCCGCGGCGGGCCCGGGCGCCGACGCCCATTTCCTTCAGCTTCATCTTCTTGA
The DNA here is from genome assembly GCF_016861805.1 of Lacticaseibacillus sp. 53-4. Classification (NCBI taxonomy): domain Bacteria; kingdom Bacillati; phylum Bacillota; class Bacilli; order Lactobacillales; family Lactobacillaceae; genus Lacticaseibacillus; species Lacticaseibacillus sp. 53-4. The sequence continues at coordinate 18,369 of NZ_BOLT01000004.1, read as the reverse complement.
AGGCGCCGCGCTGCGTCAAGATGCCGACTTCGGTTTGCACCGGATCGTCGGCCAGAATAAAGTTGACGACCCAGTCGCCCGGCTTGAGCGCCATGCTCTTGACCCCAGTCGACCGCGCGCCGATCACGCTGACTTCCGAGAGCTCAAACTGCTGCGCGTAGGCTTGATTGGTCACGGCAAAGACGGTTTGCGTGGAATCAGCCGCGGCGAAGTAGGCGTTGGTGACATAAGCGTCCTTGCCCTTCAGCTTCATGCCCACCATCGGTCGGCTCTTGTAGTTGCGCTGCGGCTGCAGGTCCGCGAGTGCGGTCTGCTTGATGTAGCCGTCGGACGAGCCAAGGACAAAGTTCCCCTTGGCCTCCAGTGAATCGAACCCGAAGGCTGCGATCACGTGCTCGTCCGTACCGATACCGACCGCCTGGGACAAGTGCTCCCCGGCGTCCTTCCAGCGCGAATCTTCCAGTTCGTGGACCGGCCGGTAAATGACGTTGCCGGCACTCGTGAAGATGTAGAGGTGCTGCAAGGTCCCCATTTCTCGCTCAAAAATCGGGAAATCGTTGTCCTTGAGCCCGTTATCTTCGGCCGAAACCGCCTGGTACGAGCGCAGAGAGCTGCGCTTCATGTACCCGTCGCGGGAGACCAGGACCATCACACGCTCGTCGGTCACGGTGACGGCCGTGTCGACTTCCAGGGTTTCAATTTCCGCCTGAATCGTCGACTTGCGGTCCTTGCCGTAGGTTTTGGCAATGCTCGAAAGCTCTTGTTCAATGACCGCGTCGCGCGCCGCCGGGTGATCCAAAATGTCATGGTACTCGGCGATGCTTTTGGCCAGTTGCGCCGCTTCTTCTTCCAGCGCCGTGATGTCGGTGTTGGTCAAGCGATACAGCTGCAGGGACACGATGGCTTCGGCCTGTTCAACCGAAAAGTCGTACTGGGCGACCAGGTTGTTCTTGGCGTCGGCCTTGTTGGCGCTTTGGCGAATCGTGTGAATGACCTGGTCGAGGATCGAGATCATCTTGATCAGGCCTTGCACGATGTGCTGGCGGGCCTCGGCCTTTTTCAGGTCAAATTGGGTGCGCCGCGTGATGACCTCGCGCCGGTGCTTCAGGTAGGCCTCAAGCATCGGCTTCAGGCCCAGCTGCTTGGGCTTGAGGTCCGCGATGGCGACCATGTTGAAATTGTAATTGATCTGCAGGTCGGTGTTTTTGAACAGGTACGTCAAAATGCCTTCCGCGTTAGCGTCTTTTTTCAGCTCGATGACCACAGACAGGCCGAAGCGATCGGACTCGTCACGAATTTCGGCGATGCCGTCAACCTTCTTGGCCAGCCGCAGCTCGTCGATTTTCTTGATCAGCAGGGCCTTGTTGACTTCGTAAGGCAGCTCCGTGATCACGATTTCCTGCTTGCCGCCGCGCATCGTTTCCATGTGGGTGCGGGAGCGCACGACCACCTTGCCGCGGCCGGTTTCGTAAGCCTGCTTAATGCCAGCGAGCCCTTGGATGATGCCACCGGTCGGAAAATCGGGGCCCAAAACGAACTTCATCAGGTCATCCAGGCTGGCGTCCGGATGCTTCATCAGGTACAACAGCGCGTTAATGACCTCGCGCAGGTTGTGCGGCGGAATGTCGGTCGCGTACCCCGCGGAAATCCCCGTCGCACCGTTGACCAGCAGATTAGGAAAAGCGGCCGGCAGCACCGTCGGCTCTTCGGTGGTGTCATCGAAGTTCAGGACCATTTCCACGGTATCCTTGTCGATGTCCTTCAGCAGCTCGCCGGAGATTTTGGACAGCCGGGCTTCGGTATAGCGCATCGCGGCCGGCGGATCGCCGTCCATCGAGCCGTTGTTCCCGTGCATTTCAATCAGCGGCTCTTCCAGCTTCCAATCCTGGGACAAGCGCACCATCGCCTCGTAAATCGACGAGTCGCCATGGGGGTGAAAATTACCCATGACGTTCCCGACGGACTTGGCGGACTTGCGAAAGCCCTTATCAAACGTGTTGCCGTCCTGGTTCATCGCAAACAGGATGCGGCGCTGAACCGGCTTTAAGCCGTCGCGCACATCCGGTAGGGCGCGCTCTTGAATGATGTACTTGGAGTAGCGGCCGAACCGCTCCCCCATGACCTCTTCGAGCGTCATTTCTTGAATGTGATTTGCCATTACTTACCCTTCTTCGAAATCTGCTTTTTGATCTGCTCGACGCCGAATTGCATGTTGCTGTGGTCGGTGGTCTTCGTTTCCATGATCGAGCCTTCCTCGTCCATGTCGAAGTCGACGTTACGCTCGATCCACTCGCGCCGCGGCTCTACGCGGTCGCCCATCAGCGTGGTGACCCGGCGTTCGGCCAGGGCGCCATCATCGACCCGCACCCGGATCAGCGTCCGGGTTTCCGGATTCATGGTGGTTTCCCAAAGCTGGTCAGCGTTCATTTCGCCTAAGCCTTTGAACCGGGTCAAAACGTAGCCTTTGCCCATTTTCTGGGTTTCTTTTTCCAGTTCCTCATCGGTCCAGGCGTAGGCGATCTTGATGTTGGCGCCCTTCCCCTTTTGCAGCCGGTAAAGCGGCGGCAGGGCGATGTAGACCTTGCCAGCGTCCATCAGCGGCCGCATGTAACGGTAGAAAAAGGTGAGCAGCAGCGCTTGAATGTGGGCGCCGTCGGTATCAGCATCGGTCATGATGATGACCTTGTCGTAGTTGGCCTGCTTGACGTCAAACTCCGCCCCGACGCCGGCGCCGATGGTGTAGATCATCGTGTTGATTTCTTCGTTCTTGACGATGTCCTGAAGCTTGGCCTTTTGCGTGTTCAACACCTTGCCTCGCAGCGGCAGGATGGCCTGGAACTTGCGGTCGCGGCCCTGCTTGGCCGAGCCGCCCGCCGAATCCCCTTCGACCAGGTACAGCTCGTTTTTCGCGGCGTTTTTGCTTTGCGCTGGGGTCAGCTTGCCTGACAGCAGGCCTTGGTCCTTCTTCTTGCGCTTGCCGGTGCGGGAGTCATCGCGGGCCTTGCGTGCGGCCTCACGCGCTTCACGAGCACGCAGCGCTTTGCGGACCAGCTCCTGCGCGTCGTCGCCGCCTTCCATGAGCCAGAAGCTCATTTTCTCGTAAATCACCGAGTCGACGGCGGCGCGAGCCTGGGGCGTGCCCAGCTTACCCTTAGTCTGACCCTCAAACTGCAGGATCTCCTCGGGGATGCGCACGGACAGCACCGCGGCCAGGCCTTCGCGAACGTCGGAGCCTTCCAGGTTCTTATCCTTGTCCTTCAGCAGGTTGACCTTGCGCGCAAAATCGTTGAACGCCCGGGTCAGCGCCGAGCGCATGCCGACTTCATGCGTGCCGCCGTCGCCGGTGCGCACGTTATTGACGAAGCTAATCGTGTTTTCGGAGTAGCCGTCGTTGTACTGGCCGGCAAAGTCCACGATGATGCCGTCCTTGTCGCCTTCAAAATTGAAGACGGGGCTGACGGTGTCGCGGTCCTCGTTCAGGTACTTAACGAAGCTGACCAGGCCGTCGGGATAATGGTACGTTTCGGCGCGGCCGGTGCGCTCATCGGTCAGGGTGAAGACAATGTTCTTCATCAAAAAGGCCGATTCGCGCAGGCGCTCGGACAGCGTGTCGAAGTTGTAGGTCGTCGTTTGAAAAATCGTCGGGTCCGGCTTGAACGTGATGGTCGTTCCGTTGGGCTCGTTGACCTTGCCCAATTTCTGCAGGCCGCCATCGGGATGGCCGCCGTTGATGAAATGCTCCTCAAAGCCTTGCTTGTCGCGCACGACCCGCACGGTCAGCGACTCGCTCAGCGCATTGACGACGGAAGAGCCGACCCCGTGCAGGCCGCCAGATGTCTTGTAAGAGTTCTGGTCGAACTTCCCGCCGGCGTGCAGCACCGTCAAAATGACTTCGATGGTCGGCTTGCCAGACGCGTGCATCCCCGTCGGCATGCCGCGGCCATGGTCCTTGACGGTGATCGAGTTATCCTCGTGAATCGTCGTGGCGATGGTGTCCCCGTACCCAGCGAGGGCCTCATCGACTGAGTTGTCGACGATTTCGTAAACCAGATGGTGCAGCCCACGGGCATCAGTTGAGCCAATATACATCCCCGGCCGCTTCCGCACGGCTTCCAGGCCATGCAGCACCTGGATCGATGAATCGGTGTATGCTTCTCTTGCTTTTGCCATTAAATGCTCCTCTTTTCGTGCAACTTCAATTACAATACACCAGACGCGGCCTCATATGAAAGCTATTTTTCCAAGGTGCTAAGCCGCGCGGCCTAAGCAAGCCGGCTAGCCTGCCTGGCGCAACGCCGCGGCCGGGCCCTGCTTTTCGGCCAGTGATTGATTTCGCGAAAACTCGCTGCTGATCTGCAAGCAGCGAATACTTGTTCGGATAACCTATTTTACGCAAGATTCGCCTTGGCGTCAAAAAATGGTAAACTGAAAACACTGATATTGCATCATCAAAGGTGGTTTCCATGCCAGATTTTCTCACCAAACCGACCCTCACTCAGGGGCCGGTGACACTGCGGGCGTTTCGCGCCGCAGACATTCCGCGAATGCTTGACATCTTGGCGCTGCCGCAGGTAAACCTGTACACCGGTGCGCTGACCAAAACCCCGAGTGCAGCGGACCGCTTTCCGGCGGATCAAAAGGAAACGGCCAAGATTATTAACTGGTACCAAACGCGTAATCAGCAACCGGACCGACTGGACCTGGCGATCGAAGCCAGTGGGCAACTGGTCGGCGAGGTCGTCTTGAACGAGTATGACGCCGCGCACAACACCTGCAACCTGCGCGTCCTCATCGCCGACGATGCGACAAGCCACGGCATCGGCACCATCGCGCTGAAGCTGATGGCGGCTCACGCCTTCACCTACCTGCACTTGGCCGCGCTCACCCTCGACGTGTTCGACTTCAACCCGCGGGCCCAGCACGTCTACCGCAAAGTTGGCTTCAGGCAAACGGGGGCCATCGGAAACGACCTCACGCTCGACGGCCGGCCGCACACGACCTTCACCATGCGGTTGACGGCTAAATCATTTGCTAAGAAAGGACCTCAGTCATGATTCTCGCCTTATGCTTCATCCTGGCCTACCTGATTGGCTCCATCCCCAGCGGGGTGTGGGTCGGCCGCGCCTTTTTCCACCAGGACATCCGCACCGCTGGCTCCCACAACATCGGGACAACGAACGCTTACCGCGTCCTCGGGCCGGTCGGCGGCACCATCGTCCTGGTGATGGACATTCTCAAAGGCACGCTGGGCGCCAGCCTGCCGATGTTGTTCGGTCTGCACCCCCACTGGCTGGTACTGCTGGTCGGGCTGGCCGCCGTGTTCGGCCACACCTGCTCGATTTTCATCGGCTTTAAGGGTGGCAAGGCGGTCGCCACGTCTGCCGGCATCGCGCTGGCCTACAACCCGCCGTTTTTTCTGTTCTGCTGCGCGGTGTTCATCAGCTTGGTGCTGCTGTCCAGCATGGTGTCGGTGGCCTCAACGCTGGGGATGTTCCTGATCACCATTGCGACGCTGTTTATGCATGACTGGATCCTGACGGCGGTGGCCGCGCTGATCTGGGTGCTGATCATGATCCGCCACCGCGCCAACTTTGCCCGCATCAAAAACGGCACTGAAAACATGGTGCCGTTCGGGCTCGGCCAGTACCTGCGCAAGCGCAAGGCTGAAACCAAAGCCAAATAGAACGCAAAACGCCAAGGCCTGATCGCCTTGGCGTTATTTTGTCTGACCGTTAAAGAGAATCTGGGATACGCAAACGCCCCACGATTCGCTGCACGCGTGGCGCCTCTTTGTGTCTTCAACACCGATCTCGCACTGAATTACCTGCTTTGCTGGAGCAGGGCTTCACCGATTTTGTAGTTGCGTGCATGTTCGGTTTCGGGCACGAGCATGCCGCCGGTGGCCCAGACAATGTGAGTCGCGTTTGGCATGTTGAAGTGCTTGCTGAGGTACTGCTGGCTGGCCGCCAGCGCGGCAAAGCCGGCGGTGGCAGAAGGCTCCAGCTTGATGTCTTCGGTATCCATCATCTCCGCGGTGTACGCCATCACCTGATCATCGTCAAACGTCGCGATGCCCATGAGGAGTGTCTTCATCACGCGGCCGGCAAGCCGCGAGGGTCGGCCAACTGCGAGCCCGTCAGCTTCAGTCAGCCCGTCAAGGCCGATGTCGTAGACGGAGATGCCTTCGTTCAGACCGGTCGCCATGCCCAGCACCACCGATGGCACGTGGGTCGGCTCGGCAAAAATTGCGTGAACGTTCTGGCCCAAGATTTGCTTGAGGCCAAAGGTCGTGCCGCTCGGAGAGCCGCCGACCCCGGCTGGCAGGTAAACAAACAGCGGGTGATTATCATCCACCAAGATGTGTTGATCCCGCAGCTGCTTTTGCAGGCGAATGGCCGCCACCCCGTAACCCAAGAACAGGTCCTTGCTGCCTTCATCATCGATGAAGAAAACAGAAGGATCCTTGGCCGCAAGCGCGCGGCCGGTGGTGATGGCGGTCGTGAAATTGCCATCGTATTCGACCACGTTGACGCCAACCGACCGCAGCGTGTCCTTCTTCCATTGCTTGGCGTCGCTGGACATGTGCACAGTGGTGTTGAAGCCAAGCTTTGCGGCCACGATGCCGATGGACAGGCCCAAGTTTCCAGTTGAACCAACGGCGATCCCGTAGTGGCTGAACAAGTCCTTGAATTCAGGCGCGTTCAGCTTGGCATAATTGTCGCCGTAAACCAGCATCTTGTGGTCGATGGCCACTTCTTCGGCAATCTTGAGCACCTCGTAAATGCCGCCGCGCGACTTGATGGAGCCGCTAATGGGCAGCTCGTTGTCAGCCTTCAGATACAAGTCGCCGGGCAAAGCGTAGCCTTCACGCTTGGTCACGTCGGCTTGCATCGCCTCCAACCGGCGCAATGGGGATTCAAGGATGCCGCCGGTTTTGGCCGTTTCCGGAAAGGCCACTGCCATGTATGGGGCAAACCGGTCCAAACGCGCCGAGGCGTCGAATAAATCGGCGCGGGTCAGGCCCAAGTCGGCGGCCTTGCCGTAATCCGGATTGATCCACAGGGTTCTCTTTTCCGCGGCTAAATCCTTAACCACCGGGTACTTTGTCTCTAATGCTGCAACATCCATGCGCTTTCCTCCGTATCGGTTTCCCCCACCACGACCGCTGATCGGTACCAGAACCAGTCAGCTGGCCGAAAAAAAACAAGCGATGGTCGCGACTGCGCGACCACCACTTGTCTGGCGGGGAACTCTATTATTGTGTATTTGGCGTCTCTCTAAATTGATCTTCGTTTATGATAAATCAAATCATGCGTCGAGACCACAGTTTTTAGAAAATCTCGATCAGGTAGCTGTGATCAAAGGTCGTGATTGGATCCAGCTTGTTGATGCCGAGCTTCTTGGTGAAGTCGCCAGTTGCGTCAATCGTGTCGGCAATCCCCCACCATGGCTCCAGGCAGACAAAGTTGCCAGTCTTCGGGTACGGGCTCCAGACGCCCAGGTACGGCGCGTCGGCGACCGTCAGGATCACGCCATGGCGCGTCTTATCCGACCGCAGCGAAAATGCCGAGCGGCCGTTCAGTTCGTAGATCACCGCATCATTTTTGAAGAAGTCGTGGCTCAACTGCAGGTTCGCGTCGGTCGAGGCCAGTGTGCGGTGGGCATAATCGATGCCCTCGCCGGCCACCAGCGGGATTCGCACGCGCGACTTCAGCGGCTGAAAGCCCAGGTAGTAGTCCTCGAACTTGGTGTCGTCGGTCAGCGGGATCTGGAAGCCAGGGTGCCCGCCAATGCTGAAGTACAGCGGCGCGGTCTCGTCCGGGTTTTCCACGTGGTACGTCACGGTCAGGCCGTTATTTTCCAGCAGAAAAGTCAGCTTGAGGACAAACTTGAACGGGTACATTTTGTGCGTTTCCGCGTCGTCGGTCAGCGTGAAGACCGCCGCGGTCTTGGACTGCTGCTCGACTGAGAAGTCACGGTCGCGGGCAAAGCCGTGCTGGGTCATGTGGTACGTCTGACCGTTGTATTGGTACTCATCGTTCTTCAGCGCGCCGACAATGGGAAACAGCACCGGGGCGTGCCGCTTCCAGATGCTGGGGTCGGCCTGCCAGATGTATTCCCGGTCGGTGTGGTTGTTGATGATGCTGGTCACTTCGGCGCCGTGCGGGTCGATCGTGACGGTTAGAAAATCATTGGTCAGCGTTACCATTTAACTCAGTCCTTTGATAAATATTTATCAGCCATAAAAGTCAACGTGTCTTATTTAACCATGAGAACGCTTCACTTTCAAGCTGGAAGTGCCGCGTAAAAAAATGACGCGCCGCCTGGCCCGTCATTTTTTGGTCGCCGGTTACAGAATGTACCGCGTCATGTTCTTATCGGCCGCAATGTCGCCGATCTTATCGTTGACGTACTTTTCGGTAATCGTGATGTCGCCCATTTGCATGTCCGGCCCTTCGTACAGGATGTCCTCGAGCAGCTTTTCGAGGATCGTCGCCAGGCGCCGCGCGCCGATGTTGTCGGTGTCGCGGTTAACGTCAATGGCAATCTCCGCGATGCGCTCGATGGCCTCCTTGGTGAAGGTGACCTTGACGCCGTCGGTTTTGATCAGCGCCATGTACTGCTTGACCAGCGCGTTGTCCGGCTCGGTCAGGATGCGGACAAAGTCTTCCTTCGTCAGGTCCTTGAGCTCGACGCGAATCGGGAAGCGGCCTTGCAGCTCGGCAATCAAGTCGGACGGCTTGGCGGTGGCGAACGCGCCGGAGCCAATGAACAGCACGTGCTCGGTGTTCAGCGGGCCGTACTTGGTGTTGACCACGGAGCCTTCAACAATCGGCAAAATGTCGCGCTGCACGCCTTCGCGGGAAACTTCCCCGGAGGTGTTCTTGTTGCCCGCGGCGATTTTGTCGATTTCGTCAATGAAAATGATTCCGTTGTCCTGGGCCGACTTGATCGCGTTGTGGTAAATGTCGGCATGGTTGACCAGCTTGGCCGATTCCTCGCGGATGAAGACCTCGCGCGCCTCGCGCACAGTCATGGTGCGCTGGACTTTGCGCTTGGGCATCATCTGGCCCATCATGTCGGACAGGTCGATGCCCATCGCGCCCATGGCGTCATTGCCGCCTGCCGGCTTTTTCTCGTCCTCGACCGAAACCGTGAGCTCCTTGTCCTCAAGCAGGCCTTTTTCCAGCTGGTCGGCAACACTCAAGCGCTGATTACGGATCTCGTCGTTGAGCTCGCCGTCTTCTTCCTTGGGCTGCTGCGGCATGCCTTCGCCGTTTTGCATGCTTTGCATCATGGTCATCAGCTCGGCCATCGGGTTTTGGTTCTTCTTTTCCTTCTTGATAGCCGGCACCAGCAGGCGCACCAGGCGCTTGTTGGCCTCGCGGGTCGCACGGCCGCGGACATCCCCGTAGGCCTTATCCTCTTCCATCTTGACGGCGGTGTCCGCCAGGTCGCGGACCATGGACTCCACGTCGCGGCCGACATAGCCGACCTCGGTGAACTTGGTCGCTTCGACCTTCACGAACGGGGCGTTGACGACCTTGGCCAGCCGGCGGGCAATTTCAGTTTTGCCGACCCCGGTGGGCCCGATCATCAGCAGGTTCTTCGGGGTGATGTCCTGCTGCATTTTCTCCGGCAGCTGCATGCGCCGGTAGCGGTTGTACAGCGCAACGGCGACGGCGCGCTTGGCCTCGTCCTGGCCGATGACGTACTTGTCCAGCGCCGCGACAATCTCTTTTGGTGTTTTAACTGACATAAGCGGCCTCCTTAAAAGCTTTCGACCTTAATGTTCTGGTTGGTGAAAATGTCGATGTTCGAAGCAATCTCAATGGCCTCCTTGGCGATGTCCTCGGCACTCATGTCGGTGTGCCGGATCATCGCCATCGCCGCTGCCTGGGCGTAATTGCCGCCCGAACCGATGGCGATCACATCCGCGTCTGGTTCGATAACCTCGCCCTGACCGGAAATCAGCAGCAGGTCGTCCTTGTCCAGCGCGATCAGCTCGGCCTGCAGCTTTTGCAGCGTCGGGTCCTTACGCCAGTCCTGCGCCAGCGCCACGGCGGAGCGCCGCAGGTTGCCGGCGTGGCTTTCCAGCTTCTTTTCCAGCCAGTCTTCCAGCGTGATGGCGTCGGCCACGCCGCCGGCAAAACCGATGACGACCTGGTCATTGTAGATGCGGCGGATCTTCTGGGCGTTGCCCTTCATGATCACTTTCTCGCCCAGGGTGACTTGGCCATCCCCGGCGATCGCGGTGTGCCCATTTTTTCTAACGGCTGCAATTGTTGTCATTGTTTAGTCTCCTATCTCAGTCAAATGACGTTCTGTCATAATGGTACTTAGTTTACCGGTCTGCCTACCGCGAAACATCAGCCCTTCGACCGATTTTAGCACTGTCTAGGTGAGAGTGCTTAATTGTGCCGCGGGTAAAACTTCATGTAATCCTGCTTCAGGTGGTCAGTGGTCATGTGGGTGTAGATCTGCGTCGTCGACAGGCTCGCGTGGCCCAGCAGCTCCTGCACTGTGCGCAGGTCCGCGCCGTGGTTCAGCATGTGGGTGGCAAAACTATGCCGCAGCATGTGGGGATGAATGTCGGCGGTCAGGCTGGTCTGCTTGATCAGCTGGTCGAGGATGTACTCGATGCCCCGCGAGGTGATGGGCTTGCCGCGCTGGTTGACGAACACCACATTGGAGGGGTCAGCTTTTTTCATCAGCTGAACGCGGCCGTTCTTGAGGTAGCGCTGCAGCGCCCGCTTGGCGTAATTGCCAAACGGCACGTAGCGGTCCTTGTTGCCCTTGCCATGGATCAGCATGACTTCCAGGTCAAAATCGATTTGCGGCAGCGTCAGGTTCGCGCACTCGGACACTCGAATGCCGGTGCCATACAGTACCTCCAGCAGCGCGTCGTTGCGCTGGTCCAGCGGCTTGTCGCCAGCGGTCGTGGTGAAGAGTTCTTGAATCTCCTGCTCGTAGAAAAAACTCGGCAGGTGGTTGTGCGACTTCTTGGTTTCGACCAGCTCAAACGGGTTGACCGTGGCCTTGCCGACGCGGATCAGGTAGCGGTAGAAGCTGCGCATGCTGCTCATTTTCCGCGCCACTGAACTGCGGGCGAGCTTGCGGTCGGCCAGGTCGGAGAGATAGGTCTCGACGTCCAGCCGGTCGACTTTTTCAAACGTCGAAAAATGCCCGCTGGCCTTCAGGCACTGGGTGAAGTCATCCAGGTCCTCGCGGTAGGCGCGCTGCGTGTCCTCGGTGTAATGGCGCTCCACTTTGAGATATTCCATAAACTCCTCGACTTCGTCCATGCGCTCACCTCCTGTCTTCTAGTTTAACGCAAACAGGACCGCCGCTACCGGCGATCCTGTAAACGGTTAGGCTTGCTGAAGCTGACGCTGCTCAAGCGCTGCCAGCGCCCGGTCCGCGTAAGCCTGATTGCGTTCGAGTTTGTTCTTAATCGGCTGGTCGAGACTTTCCATGATCCCGAAGTTCGCGTTCATCGGCTGGAAGTGGCGTGGGCTGGTGTGCGTGATGTAATGCGCCATTGCGCCCATTTCCGTATCCGTGGAAAAGGTCTCGGTGGCTTCGCCCAACGCGAGGTGCGCGGCGTTAATGCCGGCAATCAGGCCGCTGGCCGCCGACTCCACGTAGCCTTCCACCCCGGTCATCTGGCCGGCAAAAAACAGGCCGGGCCGCTTGGTGCTTTCGTAGGTATCCTTGAGCACGACCGGCGAGTTCATGTAGGTGTTGCGGTGCATGACGCCGTAGCGAACGAACTCGGCGTGCTCCAGCCCTGGAATCATGCGGAAGACGCGCTTTTGCTCGCCCCACTTCAGGTGCGTCTGGAAGCCGACCATGTTGTAGAGGCTGGCGGCCGCGTTGTCCTGGCGCAGCTGCACCACGGCATACGGCGCTTTGCCCGTGCGCGGATCCAGCAGGCCAACCGGCTTGAGCGGGCCGAACAGCAAGGTCCGGCGGCCGCGCTCAGCCATCACTTCGACCGGCATGCAGCCCTCAAAGACGGTGAGATTCTCGAACTCGTGGCCTTCTGCGACCTGCGCATGCAGCAAGGCGTCTTGGAAGGCGTAGTACTCGTCGCGGTTCATCGGGCAGTTGTAGTAGGCGGCTTCGCCGGTGTCGTAGCGGGACTGCTTGAAGGCGATGTCCGTGTCGATGGAGCTGGCGTCGACGATTGGCGCGGCGGCATCGAAAAAGTGCAACCCGTCCTCACCGTTCAGCGCGACGATCTGCTTGGCCAGCCCCTCGGCGGTCAGCGGACCGGTCGCGACGACCGTGATACCCTCGGGAAAATCATCGACCACCTCGTTGACCACGTGGATGTGCGGGTTGGCTTTCAGGGCGGCGGTCACGCCGGCGGAAAACGGTTCGCGGTCCACGGCCAAGGCGCCGCCGGCCGGGACCGCGTTCGCATCAGCGTTTTGCATGATCACCGAGTTCAGGCGCCGCATTTCCTCTTTGAGCAGGCCCACCGCGTTGGTGATCGCGTTGGCACGCAGCGAGTTGGTGCAGACCAGCTCGGCAAACGCGCTAGTATGGTGCGCCGGGGTCATTTCGACCGGACGCATTTCGTACAAGTTCACGTCGACGCCACGTTGGGCGATCTGCCACGCGGCTTCACTGCCGGCCAGGCCGGCGCCGATCACATTCACAGTGGGCATAAGCATCCTCTTTTCTTTTTCTAAAAAACGCCGCAGGGCAGCCCCCGCGGCGTTAATGTGCCAAAGCCTAGCGCCGCGCGCTTAGGCCTTCACAGTTTCTTCTTTGTAATCATTGTTCGGGCAAACCACTTGGACCTTGCCCCGGCTGCGCTTTTCAACCAGGAAGTGACCACACTTCGGGCAGTTGCGGCCGACTGGCTTATCCCAGGACACGAAGTCGCAGTCCGGGTAGCGCGAGCAGCCGTAGAACGTCCGGTTGCGCTTGGACTTGCGCTCGACGACCTGACCCTTGCCGCACTTCGGGCAAATCACGCCGATTTCCTTAGTGATGGCCTTGGTGTTGCGGCAGTTCGGGAAGCGCGAGCAGGCGTAGAACTTGCCATAGCGGCCGAGCTTGATAACCATTGGCGCGCCGCAGACATCGCAGTTAAAGCCGGCTGGTTCATCTTTGATCTGAATCTTCTCAATGCCTTTTTCGGCGGTCGCGACTTCCTGTTTGAACGGCTGGTAGAAGTCGTCAATGACCTTGACCCAGTGCGTCTTGCCGGTTTCGATCGAGTCGAGCTCGGCTTCGACGGTCGCCGTGAACTTGATGTCCACAATGTCCGGGAAAAATTCGACGATCAGATTGTTGACGATCTCGCCCAGCTCGGTGGGTTCAAACCGCTTCGCTGTCATTTTGACGTAGTAGCGCTTCTCGATCGTCGCGATGGTCGGCGCGTACGTCGACGGCCGGCCAACGCCGTTTTCTTCCAGCGCCTTGACCAGGTTGGCTTCGGAATAACGGGCCGGCGGCTGGGTGAAGTGCTGTGCCGGGTCGGTTTTGACCAGCATGGCATCGTCGCCCACCTTGAGGTCCGGCAAAATGTTGTCCTTGGCGGCCTCGTCGCGGCTGGAGACATACAGCTTCGTGAACCCGGCAAACTTGGTTTGGCTCCCGTTGGCGCGGAAGGTGGCCTCGTTTTGCTGCAGGGTGACCTGCACCGTATCCACCACGGACGGCGTCATTTCGCTGGCGACAAACCGGCTCCAAATCAGCCGGTACAGCTTCATCTGGTCCTTGTCTAGAACCTTGGCGAGGCTTTCCGGCGTACGGTAAGTGGACGACGGGCGAATGGCTTCATGGGCGTCCTGGGCGCCTTCCTGCATCTTGCCCTGGCGAATCTTGACGGCGGCGTACGGTTCCCCATATTTTTCATGGATGAACTTGGACGTTTCCGTCTTGGCGACGCTGGAGACCCGGGTCGAATCGGTACGCATGTACGTGATCAGGCCGACTGTGCCCTGCTTGCCGCCGAGGTTGATGCCTTCGTACAGCTGCTGGGCCAGCATCATCGTTTTGCGGGTCGGGAAGCCGAGCTTCCGGTTGGCTTCCTGCTGCATGGAACTGGTGGTGAATGGCGGCGCCGGGAACCGCTTGCGCTCTTTCTTCACCACATTGGTGATGGCAAACGGCTTCTTTTTGTCGATGCCGCGCAGGACGTCCTGCACCTTGTCGTTGTTCGGCAGCGGTGTCTTCTTTCCGTTCAGCCCGTAAAAGCTGGCGGCAAACTTGGCGCTTTTGCCCTTCTTGAACTCGGCGTCCAGGCTCCAGTACTCTTCCGGCTTGAAGTTGCGGATCTCGTTTTCGCGATCGATGATCAGCTTCAAGGCAACGGACTGCACACGGCCGGCACTCAGGCCTTTTTTGACCTTCGACCACAGCAACGGGCTGATGGAATAGCCCACGATGCGGTCGAGAATACGGCGGGCCTGCTGGGCGTCGACGAGGTTCATGTCGATCGACCGCGGGCTCTTGAACGCGTTTTTAACGGTATCCTTGGTGATTTCGTTGAAGACGACCCGGTTTTTGTCCTTCGGGTCGAGGTTCAAGATGTGGCTGACGTGCCACGCAATGGCTTCCCCTTCACGGTCCGGATCGGCTGCGAGGTAGATGTGCTCCGCCTTGCTTGCGGCCTTCTTCAGGTCCTTGATGACGTCGCCTTTACCGCGGATAGAAATGTACTTGGGTGCATAATTATTGTCAAAATCGATCCCCATCTGGCTTTTCGGCAGGTCGCGAATGTGACCCAGACTGGCCACGACCTTGTAATTGCGGCCTAGGTACTTCTCGATGGTTTTTGCTTTCGCTGGCGATTCCACAATGACCAAATTCTTGGCGGTCATGTGCGCCCCCCTTTCGTTGAGCAGTTGCCCAAAATCCTTGGCTATCATATTCGAGCCGGAGCGGCTTTGTCAAATGGAACTGGCAGAGCCCGGGCCGCTGCAACTACGCAAAAGGGCTACTGGTCGCCCACTAGCCCACTGCGAGTTTCTTCTATATATATTGCTCGTTCACGGAAAAAAGTGCAACTCATCCGCAATATCCCGGCCGGTCGTGACCAATTTGGCGCCGGCCTGGATCAGCATGTTGGACCCTTCTCCGATTGGCGCGTCGATGCGGTTCGGCAGCGCAAACACTTCACGATTGTTCTGCAGGGCATAGTTCGCCGTGATCAGGCTGCCACTGTGTGCCGCGGCCTCGGTCACCAGCACGCCATGCGCCAGCCCGGCGATGATGCGGTTACGGGCGACGAAATGGAACTTTTGCGGCCGGGTGCCTGGCGGATACTCGCTAAGCACCAGGCCGTTCTCGGCGATGACCTGCTGCAGCGGGCGGTGCGCCGGCGGGTACGCGACATCCAAACCTGTCGCAATCACGGCCACCGTGGGCCAACCCTTGCTAAGCGCAAAACGGTGCGCCATGCCATCGGCGCCGGCGGCCAGCCCACTGAGAATTACCAGCGGCGGCAGCGTCTCGCCCAACCGGCGCAGTGCCGTTTCGGTGTAGCTGGTCGCCCGACGCGCCCCGACCACCGCCAGCGTCATGTTGTCGATCAGGTCGATCCGACCGCGGTAAAACAGCACCAGCGGCGGCTGGTTGCTTTCCGCTAAGCGCTCCGGGTAAGTCGGGTCAAAGCGCGTGACAAACAGGCCGGTGCGGTAGTACTGCCGCACCGTGGTCAGCCAGGCCGCATCTTGGGCGAACGGCCGCAGCGCTTTTAATGGGGCCGAGTCGCGCAGCGCAGACACTGGCGCTTCGGCCGTCAGCCCGCGGCGCGTGATCTCCTCCCAAAGACGTTGTTCGGTTGGCCAGCTTTTCGTGTACATGGCCCAGTGCCACACCAGCATCAATTCTCGCAGCTTCATTCGCACTCCCGCCTTTCAGGAGTAGATTACGAAAAAAGCCTGCGGAATCCGCAGACTAGCGAGAAGCAGCTTCGCGCACCGGACTGAAGCTCATGCGGTGAATTTCCGTCACGCCGTAGCGGTTCAGCCCTTCCAGGTGCTTTTTGGTGCCGTAGCCCATGTTGTCCTTAAAATCGTAGCCTGGGTAGATGCCGTCGTACATCACCATCAGGCGGTCCCGCACCACCTTGGCAACAATGCTGGCCGCGCCAATGGAAATGCTATTGGCATCCCCGTGGATCAGCTTGCGCTGGGGCACAGCGCTGGGGACATGCATCGCGTCGACCAACAGAAAGTCCGGCGCCACGCGCAGATGTGCTACCGCGTCGCCCATCGCCAGCTCCGTGGCATGGTAAATGTTCTCGCGGTCGATCATGTGGTTGTCGGCGACGCCAATGCTGACGGCCAGCGCCTGGCTGACAATCAGCGGGTACAGGTGCTCGCGCTCGTGACGGGTCAGCTGCTTGGAATCGTTCACTGGCAACTGACAGTCGTGACGCAAGATGACGGCACAGGTGACCACCGGCCCAGCCAGCGGACCACGCCCGACCTCGTCGATCCCCGCAATGTGCGGAAATTTCGGCCACAGCTCATGCTCGTAGCGTGAGCGGTATTGCAGGTCCAGCGCCTCAGCCTCGGCCTCAGATTGACGGCGCTGGTACCAGTCCAGCAGGTTCTGGGCCCCGAGGCGGGGGTCGGCCGCCAGCGTCTCCAGCAGCTCGTTGGTTGGATGCGCAATCAGCTGCTTTTTCAACTCACTCAGCGTGGCCATCGAGATCACCTGGCACTTCCAGTGTGAACGGCCCGAACTTGCCTTGCCGCGCGTCGAAAATCACGCGCTCGGCGGCCCGGTTGTACTCCTCACCGTAGCCCCACTTCTGACTCAGCGCCACCATCAGATCGGCAGGCTTTTGCGCCATATCAGCGTCATTCAGCTCGTACGACTTGCGCAGCGCCTGTGGGTACGCCTGCTGGAAAAAGGTCAGCCCGTACAGGCCAACCGTGTCAGCTTGATAAACCGTGTCGGCAATTGCGCCGGTCAGCGCGAGCTTGTTGCCCACGGACTCGTCTTCAAACTTCGGCCAGAGAATCCCCGGCGTGTCGAGGACCTGGAATGTGTCATCAGCGGTAAGCCACTGTTGGTTCTTGGTCACACCAGGCCGATTGCCGGTGACGGCGATGTTCTTTTTGACCAGCCGGTTCAGCACCGTTGACTTGCCGACATTGGGGATGCCGATGCACATCGCGCGCAGCCCCGGATTGCGGATGCCCCGTGACTTCTGCTTCTCCAGCTTGGCCTTCATCATCTGCCGCGCCAGCTGAGGAATTTGGTTCAGCCGCCTGGCGTGCTGGGCATCGATGGCAATGGCCTCATAGCCTTGCTTCCGATAGTAGGCGAGCCACTCGGCCGTCTTCTGTGAATCCGCCAGGTCCTTCTTGTTCAGGACCATAATGCGCGGCTTTTGCCCGACGATTTGATTCATCATCGGATTCCGGCTGGCCTCCGGGACACGTGCATCAACGACCTCAAGCACGAGATCGACCAGTTTTAATTTTTCTTGGACCTGATTGCGGGCCTTGGCCATGTGGCCGGGGAACCATTGGATTGGTGGCATTAATAAATAACTCCTTCTACTTCAATACGTAGTTTACATATTACTTATCCTTACTAACATGTGGGTAGTAAAGACGATGTTAGCTCTAAAATATTTGTAAGAATAAATGACATATCACATCGACTAATCATAGACTGACCAAATTTCTCAAATACCCTTTTAATTCGCTCGTTCTTTGAATTCTTCCAATGGCCAGACTCGCATAGTCTGGTTGCAAATAGCGATTTGAAAGTCCGCCAACAATTTCCCCTTTCAAACTGCACATCTTCAACAACAAGTCGTAATTTGGACTTTGTAGGGCGGTTTCAACTTCTTTTATGCAACCTTCAACAATAGTCTTAGCCTGAATTTTTTTTGGCAATTCATCAACCATATGAATTAACGAATCGGTCGTCTTATAGAGCTTAGAGTCTATGAATTGGCTACTCAGTTCTGAGTCAACCCGGCTCTTCGCCAATGTATAGATAACCCTTTCTTTTTCCTTGATTAACAATTGGCGGAACTCGGACTTAAAATTGCTAACAATTGAAGGAATATCTCGGTCATTGTGATTCAGTTGAAGAACTGAGCGCATCACTTTCTCATCAACCAATAACATTTCAATTTCGTTATAAGGTAAGACAGAAACTTCGTTAGATGACAATGAATTAATTTGATCTATATTCATGCCATCCCTATCAACAATTCCCACAGCGGAATTATCTACCCAGTTCGGCAAAGCATTAAAGGTTTTTGTATACCCCAGTTTACAATTCAAGTGCAACACCTTAGCGACTAGACCAAAAAGGCCATGAAGACCTATTCTTGTTAGTGCAACCAGACAAGAAAGCAGGAATCTTCATGACCCA